>JAWOEZ010000066.1:0-40489 GCA_046482435.1 Halanaerobiales bacterium | reverse complement strand
TTTTGATCAGGATCATTCATGTCGAGATCTCCTCTTTTGATTGTTTTTTAAATAAAATTCAAATTAACTGTATCGTTTTTTAATTAATTCGGGGTCATAAGGGGCACTTCTACTGGGGCAGTTTTCACGGGGACAAACCTGGCAGTTTTCAAAATCTTTGGCTGTTGGATATATCAAGCCTGAAACGGACTTTTTGGGGAGCATTAAAGAACTTTCGGTTAATCTAACCCCGATTTCTCCTTCAAGATCCCCTAAAAGGGCGAAAAGTTTTTTCTGTTCAGTAATTGACCAGTCAATTAAAGAGCCCGGGTTCATTATTGAACTTGAACCGGGTAAGTATTTTTCATTAATTTCTTTTTTAATATAATCTATTGCTTTTTCTAGTACTGCTTCCTGGACCATCGATAACCAGTATTTTTCTAACATATCACCGTCTTTTTGTTCTGCCCACTTTTCTAGTTCTTTACCACAAGTTATTACATATAAGATTACTTTATGCACATCCTGTAAATTAACACTCAAAATTTTACTTTCAAATCTTTGGTCTTCTACTACAACATATTCTTGACCTCTTTCATCAATATATACTTCTCTATACATCGCTTTAGGTTTGCCGATTTGATTGGCTCTACTTAGAAATTCTCTTATTTTTTCAATATCTTTATAGTCCTTATTTAATTTTATTTTATCCAGAAATTCATCAAACCCTACTTCGAAGCTAATTTCTTTTCTTATAATAGTATCCATCTTATCAGTCCTTTTAAAAACTCATTGAGTTTATATATTCGTTCTGAAACTCTTTGTTTACAGATAATTCGATATACTTTACCTTTTCTTTGATAGCAACAGCTCTCTTTTTGGCCTTTTTATTCAGTAAATATATCTTAGCACCAGTTCCAGCTCCATTCCCGATCTGGATTATCTTTTCTTTTAGACAGTCCGGTATCATCTTGATATAGCAAGCATTATCTGGATTTATATAGCTACCGAAGCCTCCCGCTAGAAAAACTCGGTCTAGGTCTTCAGCTTTTAAATTTGTTTTCTTTAATAGGATTTCTATTCCGGCGGCTATTGCTCCTTTAGCAAGTTGTACTTCTCTAATATCCTGCTGGGTTAGATATATATCTTTAGAATTCTTTTCTCCCGTAATTTTTATCGCGTTCTTCCCCTTATATTCTTTGAATTTTTTTGACTTCCAGGTTTTAAGCTCTTCTTTTTCCTTAATTTTACCCGAAGAAACAATAAACCCGTATTTATATAACTCGGCGATTATATCTAATAAACCTGAACCACAGATTCCGATCGGCTCTTTCTGATCAATAGTAGAATATTTAAACTCTTTATCTTCTATTTTAAAATCTGAAATGGCACCAGAAATACCCGCTGTACCAAAGGTAATATTTGCACCTTCAAAAGCAGGTCCAGCTGCTGCTGAACAGGAATAGATCTCTTCTCCTCTGTTTAATACAATTTCTCCATTTGTACCAATATCAATCATTAGGTTGTTCCCTTTTAGACGATCAATATTAATGGTTAGCAAGTCACCTGTAATATCAGCTCCAACATATCCCGAAATTGATGGTAAGAACTGGACTAGACCATTTTTATTAATTTTCAAACCGATTTGATCAGCTTTTAATTCTAACTCTTCGGTAAAAACTGGTACATAGGGAGCTTTTGCAATTGAAAGAGCATCAATACCTAATAGGAGGTGTAACATTATTGTATTTCCCACAAAACTGACTTTGTAAATATCATTAGAGGAGATCTGGTTTCTTTCAGTCAGTTCATCGATCCCTTTATTCAACTCTTTAATAATTACCTCTTGCATTTCTTTTCGCCCGTTTTCATTATTTTGGGTATAGTTAATTCTTGAGATAACGTCAGCTCCAAATTTTTTCTGCGGATTATAGAAGGAATTAAGATCTACTTCTTCACCAGTTTTAAGGTCAAGGAGATAGATTACAATTGTTGTGGTTCCAATATCAACCGCCAACCCATAAAATTTATCATTTCCCTTATCTATCCTAAGATCTAAGATTTTATCTTTCCAGCTCAGGACAGAAATTTTTTTATCATTAACCAGCTCTGGTATTTTAACTAGATTTTCATAATTAATATTATCAGTATTTGTCATCTCATAGATTCTTTTTAAGTAATCTTTTTGATTTTTTAGGGTGGCTTCGCTTAACTTTATTTTTTCTCTGCTCAAATCCATATTTAAATCAAACTCGGTAACTATACTACCGGTCATTACTGTGATCTCATCTTTTGCTTCTAAGTGGACCGTTAAATCCTTGTTTACTCGATATAAACAGCTTAAACGGTAACCTTTTTCTAACTCCTCTTGTTCTAAAAACTTTATTTCCTGAGGGTTCGGTTTTCTAATCTCCCCTGATAACTTGACTTTACACTTACCACAGATTCCTTCCCCACCGCAATAAGCACTAATCTCATAGTCATTTGCCAAAAGTACTTTTAAAAGTATTTCTCCCTCGCTGCATGTAATTTTTTGAACTGTCCCTTCACTCTCAACAGTTATTTGGGGTGCCATTTTAATCCTCCTGTCTCTTATAATATACTCTATTAAAGTTGAATCTATTAATCTGAATGAAGAATTTCGAGGTCTATAAGTTCTCTCTTGACAAGGATTCTAATAAAATAGGTGTATATCGTAATATTTACTGCTTCCCCCACTATTTTAGGCAGTACGGTAACTTTAAATGGTACTCCAAATAGCATATCTAAAAATAGTGGTACTAAAATTACAGAAGAAACAACCTGTCCTACCGCTATTGAAATAAATATTTTTAAATAGGTCATCTCTTTATTGAAAACAAAATGCATGATCACTCCGGGAATAAAACCTGATAAAAAGGCGGTAAAAGTAAAATGAGGCATATAAGCTCCCAGCGGGTTTATGAAGTAACCAAGTACATCTGATAGAGCTCCGATTATACCACCAGCAGCTGGTCCAAAAATTATTCCTCCAAAGATAATAGGTAAAGAACCAAACCCGATTCTAATCCCTTCTACTCCCCCTATTGCAAATCTTAAGCTTAAAATTCTGGTTAAAATAATTGCCAGTGTAATTAATAAAGAAGAGTAAACCATTTTTTTGATTGAGAATTTTTTCATAAATAAAAAGCCCCTTTTCCTTTAAGTGAAATGACAGAATCAATCACCAAAGAAAAAGAAGCTTCTTTGGTGACAGCGGACGCGATTGCCATACCGTTCGCTTATAGTCAATTTAAGCTTTCGTCCTGAGGCGACGTCCCATCCCCAGGCACTTTACGCACGGCATCTACTCTGCCACTCATTTTATATATTTAAGTTGTCTTTAAAAGCATCTACCTTAGAACAAGCCCGAAATCTTACCATTTTGATCAATATCGATGTCTTCAGCAGAAGGTCTCTTTGGTAAACCAGGCATCTTCAAGACCGGGCCGGTTGATGGTACTAAAAAGCCCGCTCCGGCTGAAAGGGTTACCTTAGATACCGAGACCCTGAACCCGCTCGGCCTACCTTTTAGTTCCGGTTTATCTGAGATCGAATTCTGAGTCTTAGCCATACAGATCGGTAACTCATCATAACCCTGTTCTGTAAAGGTCTCGATCTGCTTTTCGGCCGTATTGCTGTAATCTACACCATCTGCTCCATAGACCTCTTCGGCTATCTTTTCTATCTTCTCTTTGATAGTTAGTTCTTTTTCATAGAGGAATTTGAAGTTACTCTCCTCATTCTCTACGATATCTATAATCTCATCAGCCAGTTCAAGACCACCTTCTCCACCTTTGGCCCAAATTTCTGAAAGGGCTACTCTTACCCCCAACTCTTCACATTTGTTGCGGACCAATTCTAACTCCGCCTCGGTGTCAGTTGGGAACCTATTGATAGCCACTACCAATGGTACGTTAAACTTATTGATGTTCTCGATGTGTTTTTCTAAGTTTTCCATACCTGCTTCAAGGGCTTTTAAGTTTTCTTCTTCTAAGTTATCTTTAGCTACCCCTCCGTGCATCTTCAATGCTCTGATCGTAGCCACTAAAACGGTAGCATCGGGGTTAAGATTAGCATAACGTGCCTTGATATTGAAGAACTTCTCTGCCCCTAAATCAGCACCAAAGCCAGCTTCTGTGATCGTTATCTCCGATAGTTTCATGGCCATTTTGGTTGCCATTACACTGTTACAACCATGGGCAATATTGGCAAAAGGACCGCCGTGGATAAAGGCTGGCGTATTTTCTAAAGTCTGGACAAGATTCGGTTTTAAGGCATCTTTTAATAAGGCCGTCATCGCACCTTCTACGTTAAGGTCACTACAGGTAACCGGTTCATTGTTTCTACTGTAGCCGATAACAATATTGCCTATCTTCTCTTTTAACTCCATCAAATTATTGGCTAAACATAAGATCGCCATAATCTCGGAAGCCACTGTGATGATAAAACCATCTTCACGAGGTTCACCATTACCGGTTCCCCCCAGTCCTAAGACGATCCCTCTTAAGGCCCTGTCGTTCATATCTACAACACGCGGCCAACTGATCTGAGTAGGATCTATATTTAGTTCATTTCCCTGTTTGATATGGTTATCGATCGCTGCGGAAAGTAGATTGTGGGCGATACCGATCGCATGGATATCACCTGTAAAATGAAGGTTAATATCTTCCATCGGAATAACCTGTGAATATCCACCTCCGGCTGCTCCCCCTTTAACACCCATTGTAGGGCCCAGGGAAGGTTCACGGATCGCTATCATGGCATTTTTGTCTCTCTGGTTTAAGGCCTGTCCTAAACCAACTGTGGTAGTTGTTTTACCTTCGCCGGCTGGGGTCGGAGTCATTGCTGTAACCAGTACTAGTTTGCTATCCTGATTGGACTGCAGTCTTTGATATGTATCGAATTTGATTTTTGCCTTGTAATCCCCATATAGTTCCAGGTCATCCTTACTTAAACCGATCTTTTTCGCGATCTCAATTATTGGTTCCATCTTTGCTTCTTGGGCTATTTGAATATCACTTTTCAAAAATATCACTCTCCTATTAATATTTAAATGAATATATTTTCCCATTCTATTAATTCTTGATCATAAACTAAAATCCTTCATATTTACTAAAAAATATTAAATAAAATTAAAAAGTACCAACTAGTTAGCTGGTACTTTAATATTTAAGACTGATATAGGAGTATTTTTATGGTATCTCCCTATCTGAATATTAAATTATATTTAATTTTTTTCATCGTCTGTTGTCTTTACTTCTTCATCTTCTACTTGGCTTTCTTTCTCATCTTTTTTCTTTACAATATATTCAATTTCTTCCTGATCCGAACTATCATCTTCTTCTTCAAAATCAGTTATATTTTGTTCATTATCTATATCATTTTCTTCCTCTTCTTCACTTTTCCCTTTTTCTTCATCATTTACTTGTTTAGCATTATTCCCATATTCATCTTCTTCTGTTAATTCTTTATTCTCGATTAATTTATGAATTTGTTTTGCGTTTAAAGTTTCTTTTTCTTTAAGAGCACTAACTATTCTTTCCACAGCATCTCGATTTTCTTTTAATAAGTTTTGTGCTTTTTCATAACAGTATTCAATAATAGACCTTACTTCTCGATCTATTTCTGCTGCAACTTTTTCACTATAGTTTCTACTCCTTGAAATATCACGACCTAAGAAAACCTGTTCATCATGTTTTTGTCCCAAGGTTAGGTGTCCGACTTTATCGCTCATACCATACTCCGTTACCATTGCTCGAGCTATTTTTGTGGCTCTATCAAGATCATTTTGAGCGCCGGTACTAATATCTTCTAAAAAGATATCTTCAGAAGCTCTACCTCCCAGTAATGCAGTGATTTTATCAAATAGTTCGCGTTTAGTCATAAAGTTTTTGTCATCTTCAGGTAAAGGTATAGTAAAGCCACCAGCTCTACCTCTTGGGATTATTGACACTTTATGAGTACGATCAGCATTCTCTAATAATTCCCCTAAGAGAGCATGTCCCGTTTCATGATATGCAACTAGACTCTTCTCTTTCTCATTGATAACTCTACTTTTCTTTTGTGGTCCAGCAATAACACGGTCGATCGCATCATCGAATTCGACCATTGTAATAATATCTTTACTTCTTCTTGCTGCTAATATAGCTGCTTCATTAGCTAGGTTTTCCATATCTGCCCCCGTAAAACCAGGGGTTCTTCTAGCTAACACTTCCATATCTACACTATCATCAACAGGCTTATCTTTAACATGTATTTTTAAGATAGCTTCTCTAGCTCTACGGTCTGGTCTGTCAACAACAACTTGTCTGTCAAACCTACCAGGTCTTAGTAAAGCAGGGTCTAATATATCTGGCCTATTAGTTGCTGCCATCAATATTATCCCTTCATTTGGTTCAAAACCATCCATTTCAACCAATAACTGATTTAAGGTTTGTTCTCTTTCATCATGGCCACCACCTAAACCGGCTCCACGTTGTCTGCCTACAGCATCTAATTCATCAACAAAAATAATACAAGGTGCATTATCTTTGCCCTTTTCAAATAAATCTCGAACTCTAGATGCACCTACACCAACGAACATTTCAACAAAGTCAGAACCACTAATAAAATAAAAAGGTACTCCAGCTTCTCCTGCAATTGCACGAGCCATTAAAGTTTTACCTGTACCTGGAGGTCCTACTAGTAGAACACCTTTAGGAACTTGTGCACCTAAGCGTGCGAACTTTTTGGGGTTCTTTAAAAATTCAACTACCTCCTGTAATTCTTCCTTGACTTCTTCATAATTAGCAACATCATCAAACGTTACTTCCTTTTTATTTTCATTTAATTTTGCCTTACTTTTACCAAACGACATCATTTTGCTTCCGCCGCCTTGCATCCTCTGCATAATAAAAAACCAGGCAACAATTAAAATTGCTATCGGAAGAATATATCCTAAAATGCTCATCCACCAGGGAGCACTAGGTTGTGGTTCAGTTTGAACATTTACGTTGGCTTCTTTCAGTTCTTGCATTATGACCGGTATAGATTCCGGGGGTACTGGTACCGTAAATTCTTGCCCATCTAATGTACCGGTAACTTCCTCATTACCTATAATTGTTATTTGATCTATATTTCCATTTTGGATTGATTGCAACATATCTGAATAACTAAAATTTTCTAGAGTTTGAGGAGACTGCTGCATAAAAAATTGAGCAACAAGTATTGAAATCGCTATTAATAGTAGATAAAATCCTATATTTTTTATAAATTTATTCAAATTACAGTTCCTCCCTTCCTACAAATATAACCATACAGTAAAATATTATAACATAAGTACAATGCTTTGTAAATAAATAAGATTAGCTATACAGTTCTTTTCTTAAAACACCAATATAAGGTAAGTTTCTATATTTTTCTTTATAATCTAATCCATAACCAACTACAAATTTATCAGGAACTTCAAATCCATTAAAATCAGCAGACACTTCCTTTTCTACCCTTCTTTCAGGTTTATCTAATAAAGTAGCAACTTTTATGGAAGCTGGTTCCCGGGTTTTTAATAAATCAATAACATGTTTTAAAGTTAACCCAGTGTCCATTATATCTTCTATGATCAAAACATTTCTACCTTCTATATTTTCCTCAAGGTCTTTAATTATTCTAACCATTCCCGAGGATGAAGTTCCATCATAACTTGAAACATCCATAAAATCAAAAACTACAGGCAAATTTATTTCTCGAGCTAGATCAGACATAAATAATATAGCTCCCCTTAAAACACATAGCATAACTATATCATCATCTTCACTGTAAGCTTGGGTTATTTCTTTACCCATTTCTTTAATCCTATCCTGGATTTCTTTTTCGGTCAAAATAACTTCTCCAATATCGTCATTATAAACATGAATTTCTTCCATTGTACTTTAGTCCTCCTTCTGGTATTTAATTAAAATTGTTTTTGAACTCGATTTTTCTAGTTTAAACCTTTCATCCATTCTATACCCACATATCCAAATCAACTTGTCTTCGCCATCAAAAATAATAGGAATTTTATCCCTTTTATAATCCGGAACTTTATTATCAATAAAAAAATCTTTAACTTTTTTATGACCATTCATTCCTAATGGGATAAATTTATCACCATCTTTACGGCTCCTTGCTATTAATGGAAAATTAACATTATCAAAATCTATCAAACATATATTATTATCTTTATAATTGCGCCAGTCTAATTTTTCAGGTATAATCTCAACTTTTATCTTTTGACTAAAAGGTAATAAATATTCCCCCTCACCTTCAATTACTTTTGAATACTTTTCTATTTTTGAAAAAGAACCTTTCATAATTATTAATTTGCCATAAGAAATCTTTAGATTAATATCATCAGGTAAATCTAGTATATCACCGGTCTTATTATGTTCTATAAAATTCATTATATCATTATAATGCTTATAATAAAAATTATCTAAACTTCCCTTCAATTTTTTTACGATTATATTGATAATTCTCTTTATTATAGCAGGATGTATATTTTTCACTTCTTTTAAGTCAAGCATATATTTATGTTCTTCTTTTCCGATTAATAGTTCTTTGAGGGTTTTTTCACTATATTCTTTTATAAAATTATAATCTTCTTTAATCGTCTTAGTCATCCTGTTAATAACCTGCTTAACATTTGGATTTATTTGATCTTCAATTAAAGGCAAAACATTATTTCTAATTCTGTTTCTACTATATAAATTACTCTTATTGCTGGGGTCAAAGACAGGTTCTAAATCATTACTACTGCAATAATCTAGAATTTCAGACCTAAAAAAAATTAATAAAGGATGGATAATATTCATTCCATAAATTTTAATATAATTTTCGATTCCTTTTAGACCTCTCATTCCACAACCTCTAAAAACATTTAATAAAACCGTTTCTACTAAATCATCTTTATTATGTGCTAAACTTACTTTGTCAATATTTTGTTCTTGGTAAATTTCTTTAAGATATTTAAATCTCAACTCTCTTGCTCCTTCTTCAGGAGACAAATTATTTTCCTGAACATACTTCGGCACATCATGGGTTCTAATAAATATAGGCACATTTTTTTCTTGACAGAGCTCTTTTACATATTCAGCCTCTCTCTCTGCATCTTCTCTAAATAAATGATTTAAATGAAATACCATTAATTCGAGGTTAAACTCACCTCTTATTTTTGTAAATAAATTTAACATAGTAAGGGAATCTGGCCCCCCAGATACCCCTAATAACAATCTATTATTGTTAGTGATTAACCTTTTATTAATTAAATTTTCCTTAAAACGCTCTTTAATATCATCCATAAAAACTCAAAATCCTTCCTTTTCACTTCTATTTAAATATTCAATAATAAATTGATTTATCCTCCTCATGAAAAAAGGGATCAGATCTTATTAGCTATAAGTTGAATAATTTTCAGATGACACAGGCTTTCAAAAACCAATTGTTCTTTCAAACTCTTTATGCATTCTATTATGATGGTTCAATGCTCATAATTTAAACTTTAACATAAGACTTTTGATCATCCTAAATAATAACAAGATTTGGAATATAGTTAAGTCAATTTTAATAAACTATGAAATATCAAAATTCCTTTTTATATTATTAATAAAACCCGAAGAAGTGATAATATTTTTCATCTTAAGAACCTCTGGATATAGTATTCTATCTTCCTTTAAGTAATCTACATATTTTCTTATAGTATGATATACACTTAATGTTCCCTCTCCTAAATCATTAGAAGGGTCTTTCGTTCTGAGATCTACTGCCTGGGCTGCGGTAATTAATTCAATGGCAATAATTTGTGCTACATTATCACATATTTTATATAAATTTCTGGCACTTATTGAACCCATGCTAACATGATCTTCCTGGTTTGCAGAAGTTGGTATAGAATCAGTGCTAGAAGGATTAGCTAAAATTTTATTCTCCGAAACTATTGAAGCAGAAGTATATTGAGTAATCATATAACCTGAATTTAATCCCCCATGCTTTGTTAAAAACATTTCTAGCCCGTTGTTAAGACTACTATCTACTAATTTAGCAGTTCGACGTTCAGAAACATTACCCAATTCACTAACTGCCATCCCAAGATAATCACTACTTAAGGCCAGTGGTTGACCGTGAAAATTGCCCCCCGAAATTACCTTGTTTTGTTCAGGAAAAATCAAAGGATTGTCTGTAACAGAATTCATTTCTCTTTCTACTATTTCTAAAGCATGAGCTAAACTGTCCCTTGTCGCTCCATGGATTTGTGGACCACACCTTAAGGTATATGAATCTTGTACTCTATTATCATTTCTTCTCTCCAGTAACTTGCTATCTTTAGTTAACTTTCTGATGTTATCAGCAGATTTTATTTGGCCAGGATGGGGTCTTAACTTATGAATATCTTCATCAAAAGGCTCTTTAATACCCTTTAATCCTTCTAAGGATAAAGCTAAAGCTATATCGGCTGCAATAATTAATTTTTTGGCTTGAATAATACTAATAGATTCAATTGCAGACATCATCTGGGTCCCATTGATAAGGGCTAAACCTTCTTTACTGTCTAATTTTATTGGTTCCAAATCTTCTTTCTCAAAAACGTCTGTACTTTTTATTATTTCACCTTTATATTTTACTTTACCTTTACCTAAGAGAGGTAATACCATATGAGCTAAAGGAATTAAATCACCACTGGCTCCAACAGAACCCTGTTCAGGGATTAAAGGCAATATATCTCTATTAAAAAGTTCCGTTAACTTTTTCAACGTATTTAATTTTATCCCGGAATAACCTCTAGCAAGCGCGTTAACCCTTAGTAAAATCATGGTTTTAACAATTTTATCATCCAAATAATCACCGGTCCCAGCAGCATGGCTCATTATTAAATTGTCCTGTAATTGAATAATCTTATCTGGTGTAATTTTTTTTGTACTAAATTTACCGAAACCAGTATTAAGCCCATAAACAACTTCACCTTTTTTTATTAAGCGTTCCACCGTATTTCGGGATCTTATTATATTTTTTTCTGCTTCTTTTGAAATTCCAATTTTCTTATTTGAAAAAATTATATCTTCGATCTTTTCAATATCAAGATTTTTACCATTTATATAATACAAAATATAATCTCCTCTTCCTATAAATATTTGCAGAAAAAAGAAGGACTTTAAATAATAAAAAACCTTCTTTTTAAATAATTATATTTAGATTTCTCCCCTACATATCTTTTCAATTTTATCAGCCAACTTTTGACTTTCATCAACTAACTTCTTTGCCTTTTCTTCTAATTCTTCAGCCTTATTTTCATTTTTGAGAGAGTCCGTATTAATATAAACATTATAGGCCGCGCTTTTAACACTGGCCAAGGCCATCAAGGCTCCAACACCTGCATCAGAAACAGCATTCTTATTTCCTTTTTCAGCTACTTCTACAATTATTTCCAAAATATTTTTTGATAATTTAATAGTCTCCATAGGTGTTAAAGAAGCATCATATAATGCAATTTGGATCGCTTTTTGGCGTTCTTCTTTTTCTCTCTCAGATTCTTTTTTCATTTTAAAGGCATCCATTACCTTATTAAAACTAAGTGCATCCTTATCAATAAGTTCTAAAGCAAATTCAATATTTTCCTCCAGCTCTTCACTATATTTATCCAACTCTTTATTTTTAGTTAAATTGACGACCATTGAAGCTAAAGAAGCCGCTAAAGCTGCGCTTAATCCAGCTACACTACCTCCACCAGGTGTAGGTGAATCACTTGCCAGTTTATTGTTGAATTCTTTTAAACTCATATTAGCAAAAGTCATATTATACCCCCATATATATTTAATTTTTATTATTAATCACATCTTTAATAAGGTCTTCCTCTGCTAGATTAGGAATAGTCATCTGGCCTTTGCCTAAATTTTTTTGATTCCATTTATTTGCTGTTTCTAAAGCATTTTCGTTTCTAGCCCAAGCACGTCTTGCTATTCCACCATTTACATCCCAATCAAGAGCACTTTTAATTATATTATCTACCCTTTTACTTCCATCCAGTACAAGACCAAAACCGCCATTAAAAGCTTTCCCGATTCCGACCCCACCACCATTACTTTCTACAACCATGCTCATTCCGCGAGCAGCATTGCCGGCAAAACAATGTATTGACATTTCAGCCATTATATTACTACCATCTTTAATATTTGAAGTTTCTCTAAAAGGAGAATCGGTTCCACCCACATCATGATGGTCTCGACCTAACATGACCGGCCCTATTTTACCTTTTCTTACTAATTCATTGAATCTCAACGCTATATCCACCCTGCCCTGAGCGTCAGCATAAAGGATCCTGGCTTTAGAACCAACTACTAAGTCATTATCTTCTGCATCTTTAATCCAGTGATAATTGTCTCTATCCTGAGCTCTGCGGTCGGGGTTAATTTCTTTCATGGCCGCTCGGTCTGTTATACTTAAATCTTCATCTTTTCCACTTAAACATACCCAGCGGAAAGGACCATAGCCATAATCAAAACAGATCGGCCCCATAATATTTTCAACATAAGAAGGAAAAATAAATCCTTCTGAAGTATCTGTTTTGTTTTTAGCAATTTCATTCACACCTGCATCATAAACTGCCTTCATAAAACTATTTCCATAATCCCAAAAGTTAGCACCTTTTTCAACTAATTTTTTTAATACTTTAAAATGCTTTCTCAAACT
Source organism: Halanaerobiales bacterium (assembly GCA_046482435.1). GTDB lineage: Bacteria > Bacillota > Halanaerobiia > Halanaerobiales > M55B127 > M55B127. The sequence goes on along the minus strand of JAWOEZ010000066.1, from coordinate 27,793 downwards.
TTTATCTACTTCCTGCTTGAATTTTTCCGGCCTTTCCTTTAAGAGTTCTCTCCCTTCTTGGAATGTATATCCTTCAGGAGTATAACCCCCCGAATAGGGAGCATGGCAAGAAGTTTGGTCTGATATTAATTCCACCTCAATATCATTTTCTTCGACATACTCTAAAAGGTCAACAATATTTCCATGATAGGCAATTGAAATCGCTTTACCATTCTTCCTGTATTCTTTAACCCCTTCAAATATTTGATCCAAATCAGAAGATACCTCAGAAAGCCAGCCTTGTTCATAACGGGTGTTTATCCTTGATTCATCAACCTCAGCTATTACCCCAACTCCACCTGCAATTTCTACTGCCTTAGCCTGGGCACCACTCATTCCACCCAACCCAGAACTAATATATAGATGCCCTTTTAGATCTTCATCTTCGGGAATATCTAAAAATAAGCGGCCTGCATTAAGGAGGGTTATATAGGTGCCGTGAACAATTCCTTGCGGACCTATATACATCCATCCCCCCGCGGTCATCTGACCATAATTTGCTACTCCCATTGCAGCTGCTTTATTAAACCACTCTTCATTATCATACATACCAACCATTAGACCATTTGTTACTATAACCCTTGGACTTTCAGGTCGAGAAGGAAACAACCCTAAAGGATGGCCAGATTGAACTACTAAAGTCTGTTCTTCAGTCATAATTTGTAAGTATTTTTTTATCAATCTATACTGCATCCAGTTTTGACAAACCTGCCCAGATTCACCATAAGTTACTAATTCATAAGGATATAATGCTACCTCAAAATCCAAATTATTATCTATCATTAATTGAATCGCCTTGCCTTCAACTGTATTCCCCTCATATTCTTCAATGGGCTTAGCTGATATTTCACCATTAGGTCTATATCTATAACCATAAATTCTACCTCTATTCATCAATTCATCAAAAAACTCCGGTGCTATTTTTTTATGTAAATGTTTAGGTATGTATCTCAAAGCATTTTTAAGGGCCAATTCGATTTGATGATCACTTAATTTTAATTCACGTTTTGGTGCCCTCCTAATCTCATCTCTAAATTCCTCTTTTTCAGGCAAAGTGTCAGGTAATTTAATCTCTTTGGTCGGATCCTGATCCTTAAACATAAATAATCCCCCCTCGTGTAATATGGTTAGAGATCATTAATAGATCTCCATAAATATATGATGATTATGACGGGCTTGACTTATCTAAATCAGTAGCCGTAGTCATAGTCGTAGTTGTGGATATGTGGTAAACTTGTTCTTTAGTTTTCCAAGCGGTATGGAGAATAGGGGCAATTTGTCTTTCAATTGTTCCCATTGTCCACAGTAGCGGTATATCCACAATTAGTTAACAATTTTTTTCGAATTTCTTTAATTTTAGGATAAGTACCTGATAAAATGATCTCAAAAGATATCCAGGGTAGTTTTGGATTCCCCTTATAGCATACTCTTTGGATCACTACGCGTTAAGAATGTTCCCCGGCTGCTGATCTGCACTTCTAACTCGTATTCCGTTTCCTGCTTTGTTTTACCTGCACTCAATACAAGCAGGGGCTGTAATCAAAACCCTGCGGTAAATTCTAATCGCGAGGCTGTTGAGCTGTCAGTCTATCAGGGACTTAAGTAGTTTTTTTTTACATTCCCTACTCAAAGGAGGTGTTTTTTATTGAAAAATGTGGGTCGGTCTTGAAGTTTCCAAAGAATCACTAATGGCACATCGCATAGAAGCTACTAATGTCTATTGGGAACATAGTTACCGAATGATCAATAACAGTGAAAAACTTAACCCCAATTTCAAACTATCTACACACATCTTAAATCCAAAAGTAGTTAACAAATTCAAAGATACTTACAATCAACTACCTTATATTCTCCTTTTACTCAAATTATTATCCAAAACTAGGTTCCCGTTTTTAAAAACCTTTTCAACCAAATTAACACCGAAATTGTAAAATAGGTGATTATAGTCAGGAGCATCTATAACTAATAAATCAGCTCTTTTTCCTTTCTCAATACTACCTATAACATCTCCCTTATTTAATGCACATGCTGCATTTATAGTTAAAGCAGTTATTGTTTCTTTAGGTGTCATATCCATATACATTACCGCTAAAGAAAGTAATAATGGGATAGATTGTGAATAGCTACTCCCTGGATTTAAATCGGTCGCTAAAGCAACAGGGATTCCCATCTCTATCATCTTACGTGCATCTGCATACTTTTCCTGTAAAGAAAAAGCTGTTAATGGAAGTAATACGGCAATAACTTCATTTTCTCTTAAACTGTTTAACCCTTCTTCTGATGCTTTAAGTAAATGTTCGGCCGAAACCACATTTAATCTCCCAGCTAATTGGGAAGCCTCTGTATTTACTATTTCATCTGCATGGATTTTTAATTTGAATCCTAACTGAACTGCAGCCTTTAATAATTTTTCGGATTCCTGATATGAAAATGCCCCGTCATCACAAAAGACATCACAAAATTCAGCTAATTTCTTTTCAGCGACTCCGGGCATAACCTCCTCAATTATATAATCTATATATTCACTAGAATTATTCTTATACCTTTTTGGTACCGCATGAGCACCTAAAAAAGTGGACACTATATCTATTTCTTTTTCATTATCCAGTTCTCTCATTACTTCCAATTGTTTGAGTTCCGTTTTTTTATCTAAACCATACCCACTTTTACCTTCCACGGTAGTAACACCAAAGCTTAAAAATTTATCGACTCTCTTTTTAGATAAATTATATAATTCATTTTTTGAAGCCCTCCTTGTCGATTTTACTGTACTTAAAATACCCCCTCCTTTTTTTAAGATATCTATATATGGTATACCTTTTAACCTCATCTTAAATTCTTGAGACCTGTCACCAGCAAAAACAAAATGAGTATGGGGGTCAACAAATCCTGGCATCATTACCTTTCCTTCTACATCTACTATTTTCTCAAAATCTCTCTCATCTATTTTCTTATCTTTTCTACCATAATCAACAATCTTCCCCTTTTCTTCTATTAAATATGCAGCATTTATAGTGTTTAGTTCATCCATTTTAGGGCCCCTTTTGGGGGTTTTGCCGCCAACAGTCACTAACTGCCCGATATTTTTAAACAAAACCATTTAAATATCCTCCAATAATCGATTCTCCAGCACTTGATCTTCTTTAAAATCTTCCAATCCTAAATAATATTGAGCTACATCGAATAAAGCTTGGGAGGGAAGAAGACCTATCAATTCACTTCCAATTACATTGACTCCATATCTTTTAGCTTCAAATTTCACCATTTCAAAAGACTGATAAAGAGATGTTTTAGTATAATCAGTCATATTCATCGAAACTTGTACAATATTTCTCTCATTTAAATCAATTCCAATAGCTTTCACAAATCTTAAACCTCCACCCGAATGTCTAACTTTACGGGCTATTTTATTTGCTATCTCTAAATTATCGGTATCTAAGTTTACATTAAAAGCTACCAGGGGCATCCTAGCACCTATTACCGTTGCTCCAGCGGTGGGATGTAATTCTTGAGGTCCATAATCAGGTTTCCATTTCTCCTTTTTGATCTTCTTAGAAAACCCTTCATACTCTCCTTTTCTAATTTCCGCCAAATTTTTTCTCTGTTCAGTGGTAGCGGCTTCTTCATAAAGATACATCGGTAAATCTAAATTTTCTGCCGCTTGTTCAGCAACTTCATTAGCCAAGCGAACCGCATCTCCCATTTCTACATTCTTTACAGGAGTAAAAGGTACTACATCAACTGCACCCATCCTGGGATGTTCACCTTGATGTTGATTCATATCTATAAGATCAACTGCTATTTCCATTGCTGTAAGAACAGATTTTTTTAATTTGTCTGGGCCCCCTAATAAAGTGACTACCAATCTGTTATGATCTTTATCTGCCGAATAATCTAATAGTTTCACTCCTGCAGTATTTCTAAAAGGATCTACAATTTTTTCTATTTTTTCCTGATCTCTACCTTCACTAAAATTAGGAATGCATTCAAATAATTTTGCCATATTTTTATCCCCTTTCACCGAAATATGCTATTATTTATTATAACAGTATTATCAAAAATATGTAAGTAGAAGATTAAAACTACTGGGTAGATTCACCAGCCCCTTTTTCTACATCTACAGTATAAAGCATAATTATTCCCAAAATAAAGAATGAAGCTACTGCCAAAATACCATACCTGGAAGAACCAGTAATTTGACCTACTAAAGCAAAGACAAAAGGCCCAGTTATTGCTGCAAATTTACTTGATATACCGTAAAAACCATAAAACTCAGCACTCTTCTCATTGGGTACTAAAGCACCATATAAGGAACGACTTAAAGCCTGTGCTCCACCTTGAACTGTACCTACCAAGCCAGCTAAAATCCAGAAGTCTAAAGCAGAATCTAGATTATAACCTAAAATAGTTATAACCAGGTACACAGAAAGTGCTAAATATATGCCTCTTTTTGCTCCAATTTTACCGGCCAATTTACCGAATATTAAAGTAAAAGGTATCCCTACTATTTGTGTTAACAACAAAGCACCTATTAAATCATTTTGTCCAATACCAACTTCTCTACCATAGATTGTAGCCATTCTAATAATAGTTCCTATCCCGTCATTATAAATCCAAAAAGCTATTAAAAATTTCCAGAGTTCTTTATATTTTCTTACATTTCTAAAAGTATTAGCAACTCTACGAAAGCCCTGTTTTATATAAGGGATTAGAGTGAACTTGCCTAAACCACTTCTAGACTCCGGTAGATAAATAAAAGCAGGTATAGAAAAAACATACCACCAAATAGCTACTGTAACAAAAGCTAGTCTCGTAGCCATTAAAGTATTAGATATGTTAAATAATCCAGGTCTCATTATCATAATAAGATTTACTAAAAGTAATAAGCCTCCACCTAGATAACCAGCTGAATATCCCATTGAAGAAACATAATCTATCTTTTTTTTGTTTGTTATGATCGGTAAAAATGAATCATAAAATATATTACCCCCCGAAAAACCAATATTGGCTAAAATAAAAAATATTGAAGCCAGAAGATATCTCCCTTCTACAACAAAAAAAAGTAAACCAGTTCCTGTAACCCCTATAATCACGAAAAGTTTCATGAAAATCTTTTTAGATTTGGAATAATCAGCAACTGCCCCCAAAACAGGGGTTATTAAAGCAATAATTAACATCGCAATAGCTTGAGTATAACCCCAATAAGAAGTTGCAATATTATCAGCTAAATTAGCTGCAGCTACATCATTATAGTAAATTGGTAATACTGCTGCCAGAATGGTGGTAGCAAAAGCAGAATTAGCCCAATCATATAACACCCAGGAATATATAACCTTTTTATTTTCTTCCAACGCTATCCACACCCGCCTTTATAACTATATTATTCTTGAAGAATATATATTTACCTCTTTTATTTTATTTTAAAATATTATAAAATGAATTTATAGAAAAACAGATTATAAACAAGGGGGCAGGATAATGAAAATAGGTTTGGTTACGGACAGCACCTGTGATTTAAATAGTAAAATTATTTCTGAATATAATATTACAGTAATACCTCTCGTGGTTCATTTTGGAACCGATAAGTTCATTGATGGTGTTGAAATAGATTCCACTAAATTCTTTGAAAAGATAGACCAAAGCTCTAATATACCTAAAACTTCAAAACCTTCTAAACATACTTTCTTGAAAGAATACAAAAGAATGCTAAAAAATCATGATAAAATTATATCTATTCATGTATCAAAAGGATTAAGCGGCACCTATGAATCTGCAAAACTAGCTGCAAGAGAATTAGATGAAGATAAAATTGAAGTTGTTAATTCTTCCTCAATCTCTTTGGGCTTGGGTCTTCAGGTCTTACTGGCGGCTAGACTAATCAAAAATAATTATGAATTCGAAGAAGTTCTTTCAAGAATAGAAAGGTCAAAAAAGAAATTAAGTTGTATATTTACAGTAGAAGATTTGACTTATATGAAGGAAGGCGGAAGAATAGGCAAGGCAAAAGCCTTTTTGGGAACCATATTCAATATAAATCCAATTATTGAAATTAGTCCTGAAACCGGTAAAGTAAATCCGCTGGATAAAATACGGGGAAATAAAAACACACTTAAGAAGATGAGTGAAAAACTGCACAATAAGATCACCGGTGGTAAAAAAGCCTGGATTGGAATTATGCATGGAGATAGAAAAGAAATATCTGAATCATTATTAAAAATGGCTCAAAATCAAATACCAGATAGTCTTGAACTTGAAGTCTTTAAAGAAAGAATCAGTCCCACTTTAGGCTGCCATGTAGGCCCTTCTGTTTATGCTTTTGCAACCTTATCAGGTGATATATTAGAGATCTAATATTAGATATTTAAAAATCATTATCTATTTTTTAAGAATTAGATAATGATTTTTTTTTGTTAAGAAAGTTTACCCAACCATTCTTTAATTTGTCTTCTGTGTTCTTTTAATTTTAAATTAAAGATAGGAATATCCCTTTTGCTGGCAATTGATATTGCCTGACCGGTTCCACCGGTTTCTCGGCTCCTGTCGCGATGAGTTATACAACCATCAGGAGTCCAACAGACTATAAATTCGGACGGAGTATTTAAGTCTTTTCCCAACACCTGATAAGTATCCCTTATTATTAATTTTTTTGAGCTTTCTGATAACTCCTCGAATTCAGGATAATTTTTTATAGCTATATTCTGAGCTTTATCAAAGGTATCTAAATTACGAACATCGATATAATTTTCCCCCATCCTCGCTTGGAATTTACTCCAGGGTAAATATATTTCGAATTCTGACTGAGCTTTTTTGGCACCCGCTTCAAAAGCTGTATCAGCACCGGGAGATCCTCCTGATCTTAAGGTATATTTGTTTTTCCCGAGAGAAAAGGCTAACCGTTCCATTATTTTAAGTATATCCTGAGGTGTATCCCGACTTCCAATCCCAGCATAATATACTTTTTTATTTTTGATTCTTTCCATATTTTTATTCATTTATAAAAACCCCTTTACAAATACATTAAAATATGTTAAAAACATAAGAGTGTGTCATTTTTAAAAAAATACAGGAGGAAAATAAAAATGAGTAAAAAGATTATATGTCCATATTGTGGTAATTCAAATTGGACTGGTTCATTATATTGCGAAAAATGCAGTGCTAATTTGTTACCATATAGTAAAAAAATAAGAAGTTAAATTTTGTCTTTTAATAATTTATAAAGTTTTTCCATCACTTCCGTAGCTTTCCCTTTCAAGAAAACATCAGTTATACTATCAGTGTAACTTGACTTTTTTGTATTTACTTCAATTATATAACTACCATTCCTCGCTGCCATTTCAGGAATCAGCGAAGCTGGAGTGACTTGACCTGTAGTCCCAATTACTATAAAAAGATCTGCTTCTTCGGACTCTTTGATTGAAGCCTGATAAGCACTTTGGGGAATACCTTCTCCAAAAAATATATAATCTGGTTTTAATATACCACTACAATTATTACAATGTGGGGGCAGGTCTTTTAAATAATCCTCTTCAAATTCATATTTCTTTCCACATTCTATACATACTAAATTTTTATAAGTACCGTGGAATTTATATACATTTTCGCTGCCTGCTTTTTGATGAAGGTTATCAATATTTTGAGTTATAACTGCATGTACATAACCGTCTTTTTCTAGTTCAGCCACTACCTGGTGTGCTTTATTCGGTTCACAGTCCGTTAACATATTATAGAATAACTCCTTGTTTAATTCCCATGATTTTTTAGGATTTTTCATAAAATAATTTATATGTAAAAAATATGGATCATACTTTTCCCATAATCCGTTTTCCCCTCTAAAAGGAGGTATACCACTTTCTACGGAAATTCCAGCACCTGTAAAAACAGTAATATGTTGGCTGCTATTTATTAGTTTTATTGCTTTTTGTAACTTTTGCAAAATTACACCCCCCATACATAAAAGAAGGAGACTAAAAAGCCCCCTCCTTTATTATTAACCCAATGTATAATGTTTTTTAACATCTTCTATGATTTTCCACTTACAATTTAACCCTTCAGGGAAAGTCACTAAATCACCTTTTTCAAAACTAACTGTCCCCTCGGGAGTTTCAACTTTAGCTTTTCCTTCTATAATATAGCATATTTCCTGTTCATCATAATACCAATCAAATTCGGAAATTTCTTTTTGCCAGATTGGCCATTCATCCACTCCCAAATCCTCTAATTTTTTTCCACTAGGATTTTCTACTTTTACTTCCATACTTTAACCCCTTGATAATTATCTTTGATATTTAGCTACTAATTCTGCTTTTTGTAGCATATGTTTGTCTATAGCATCTTCTAATTCATCCTTGATAACATCGTATGGGAGATCCAATTTTTGATCTAAAATATAAACTTTAAAATGATAATTATGAACTCCACTTGGAGGTGCCGGTCCTCTATAACCTATCTCCCCAAAATCATTTAATCCTTGCATCGCTCTATCTAAAGAGGCTACTTCCCTATTTTGGGGAACACCTTCCGGAATATTATTTTTCTTTACTGGGATATTCCAAATTAACCAGTGAGTAAAAGTTCCTACTGGGGCATCGGGATCATCCATAACTACTGCAATACTTTTCCCTTCAGCTGAAATTCCTTCAATTGTAAGTGGTGGAGATATATCTTTCCCGTCTTTAGTGTATTTTGAGGGTATCATATCTCCTTGTTCAAAAGCATTTGAAGTAATTCTTAGATCCCTATCCATATCATGCACCTTCTTTTTTACTTGTCTTCCACAACTTCTTTAAAGGTTTTACCTACTCTAAATACAGGCACTTTTCTAGCTGGAATAGTAATTTCTTCACCAGTTTGAGGATTCCTACCTTTACGAGCACTTCTGTCTCTAACTTCAAAAGATCCAAAACCAATAAGTTGTACTTTGTCTCTTTTTTCTTCTGGCTTTCCGGCTTCTCCTTTTAAGTAATTCATGATTGTATCAATTGTAGCGTTAATAGCCTCACCAGAGTCCTTTTTAGTTAAACCAGTTTCCTCAGCAACCTTGTCAATTAAATCAGTTTTTGTCATCAATACTCATCCCCTTAATTTTAGTTTTATTCTTATTATATTTAATTTATACAAAAGTTATAAATTTCCTTCTTTTTTATTACTTTTATTCCTGAAATCACAACGTTTTTATCTAATTTAGGTGCTTTTTCCGGTCCAAAACTGGTCCCAATCCCCATTACTTCTATCAAAAATAAGATATAAGTAAAAACAAGCTGTTGCAGCACCAAAAACGAGCATCAAGAGAAACCATCCAAAAAACTTTAAAAAATGGTCCTCTCTATAATAGATCCAACCCGAAAAAATTAAAAACATAATATAAATATCAATTAATGTCACTTTTCCCCAGGTTAAAGCAAGAATCTGACCGCCATCTCCACTAAAATCTGAGTACATAAAACCATAAATAATTGAAACAGCCATAATAATAAATCCTAATAAAGCTATATACTTAGCAGTCTTCATTTAATTTCCTCCTGCCTTATTCACTTGGAAACCATGGGAAAAATTTATTAGTTCTTTTAGCGTATTCTTGAAATTCTTCATCATCTGCATACTTTTCTTCTAACAATGGAACTCCTGATACAAACAATAATAAATAGGTTATTGTTATTGGACTAATAATAAATATCCAACTACCAGGTATTGACAGGCCTATCAAAAAAATTCCCCACCACATAGTAGCTTCTCCAAAATAATTGGGATGTCTGGTGTATTTCCATAATCCTTCTTTCATAATATGGCCTTCTTTTTCAGAATCCGGCCTACTAATATAATCTCTTAGTTGTTTATCGCCTAAAGCTTCAAAAGTAAATCCTATTACCCATATTATTATTCCGATAATATCAAATGCAGTAAAAGAAACAGCCACATGAGAATTAATATTTATAACAGAGGATACTATTAAAAATAATAAAAGACCTTGAAGTATAAAAATTTGGAAAAATGATCTGACATAAAAGTAGTCCCAATTTTTTCTCCATTTGGCATATCTAAAGTCCTCGGGTTTACCCTTGTTCCTTTGATAAATATGATAGGATAATCTCAATCCCCATACTGTAACAAAAAGTGTTACAATAATAGTCCTAAAATTGAAATTACCAGTATTAAATAACACAAAGTAGGAAGCCAAAACAAAACCAAGACCCCAACCAATATCAACCACAGAATTATTTTTCTTAATAACAGCAATTATAAAAAACACGATGAAATAGGCTAAAATGAATATAAAAGTATTAACAAAAATTGAACTCATTTTTACTCTCCTCCTCTATTAGTCATTAATGAAATGGCAACACTGTTTCTCCCAGCACTTAATCCAATCACAGGAGATATATCCATGATATATTCCGGTTCTTTCCCGATTAAGCTAGTAAATATTCTCTTATATTGCTTGGACCTTTCTGCTCCATCCCCATGAACAATTGAATACTTTTTAACTCCTTCTTGGGCTTGATGTTCTTTTACAATATCTTTTATCTTATTTGTAATTGCCTTTTTGCTAAAAGCTTTTGCAAAAGCAATACCATTTCCTTCTTCATCGAGAGAAACAATGGGTTTTAGGTTAAAAAAATTAGCTAATTTACCTTTCAAGGGACTTACTCTTCCACCTCTAACCATATATTCAAAATTATCAACACTAACATATATATATAGGTTTTCTTTGATATTTTGAATATATTGCACTATTTCCCCATGTTGGAATCCTTGCTTTATTTTTTCGGCGGCTTCCATAACAAGTAATCCCTGTGCTCCCGAATCTAATTTGGAGTCTATTATTGTAATTTTAGTCCCGTTTTCAATATTTTTAGAAGCAGTTTTAACAGTTTCATAAGTACCACTTAAATTACTAGAAACGGTTATAATAATTATGGATTCATAATGATCTGCTAAAAAGGAAAGTTTATCTTCTACCTTTTTAATTGACGGTTGGGCGGAAGTAGGGTACTCTTTAGCCTTGTCAACTAAATCATAAAAGTTTTCTGAAGTTATTGTTATTTTATCTAGATAATTTGTATCATCAATAATTAGATTTATGGGAATCACATGAATTTGATTATTATCTATATATTCTCTAGGTAGATCAGCAATAGAATCTGTGACTAATGCTATATCAGCTATTCTATTAAATTTTATATTATATTGAATCAACATATCATCCGCTTTTTGATCTATTATTGTACTGAAATTATTTAATTTAGCAAAAAATTCTGCGGGTTGATTGGTATGAATATGAATTCTCATCTTTTCAGAACTACCTGCAATAATTAGAGAATCCCCTAATTTATCAATTTCCTCTCTAATAATTGGAATTTCTTTTTGTACGTTTTCTAAATATGCTTCTGTACAATATCTGAATACAATTTCATCTTCTTTGCTAAAACTAGTTTCTTCTTTCTCCATAATCACTTCATAATTATTTATCTCCTCTATTTTACCTGTTTTAATAAATTCTAAAATTCCTGTTAGAAAATATACGAAACCCAAAGCCCCTGAATCTACAACATGAGCTTTTTTAAGAACCTCTAAAGTATCTTTAGTTCTATTTAATGAGCTTTTTGCTGTTTTTAAAGATTCAGACATTAATTCTTCATAATCATCTGTTTTAGCCTTGATATCTTCTAAAGAATTAGACCAATCCTTCATTACAGTCAACATAGTTCCTTCTACGGGTTCACTTATCGCCTGATATGTCTGTTCTACTGCCTTATTTATTGTTTTAACAAAGTTATTTACGTTTAGTCGTTTATCGGTTACTGCATTTTCTTTAAGCCCATTAATAAACTGTGCAAATATAATCCCGGAGTTACCGATAGCACCTCTTAATGCCGCATCTCCCATTGAATTCAAAGTGTCTTTGACAGATTTATCAGCAGTAACATTTTCCATGACCATGTTCAAAGTTCGCGACAAATTTGTACCAGTATCACCATCAGGTACGGGAAAAACATTGATTTTATTTAGCTCTTTTCTGTTTTCAATTACTTCTTTTGCTCCAGAAATAAAAGCATAATATAATCTTTCGCCATTCAAATATTTAATCTTCATATAATCACCTTTATTCTCTAATAAAAGTTTTTAGCCAATCAATAGTCTCAGACTCTAACCCATAATATTGCTTTTCTTCCTCAAATAATTCCATACCTTTTTTTGAACCAATATAATGATTTAAACGAGCTGTCAAAGTCGAATTTATAAATTCCATATCATTAGGATACATTTTTCTTAACTCAGACATTATATTATTAAAACTTTGCAATCTATATTTTTGATGGTAAAATTCTGCATAATGAAATTCATTATATTCATTTAACTCTGTATATAATTGACGCTCATCATTTAAATTAGCAATATAATCTTTAAAAATTTCTTTTTGCTTCTCATTGTGGTAAAATACAATTGACTTATATTGACTACCATAAGGTTTCCGATAAGGATTATGGTTTTTGAAAAATATATTTAGTAATTGTTCATAAGTTATTTTTTCAGGATCATACTCAATTTGAATAGTTTCGGTGTGGCTTCCAAGATTATGGTAAGTTGGGTCGTCCATATTACCACCGGCATAACCTACTCGTGTTTTCCAGATGCCCTCTACTCCACCAAATATAACGTCAGGTCCCCAAAAACAACCCATTGCAAAAGTAGCTGTGTTAAGACTATCAGGAACCCTTTTGTCAATCTCTGGTTTATCAATACCCCCTTCAGCTGCTATACCAATATTACTCGTTATTAAAAATACCAGGATAAAAGTTGCAACCATATATAAAGTATTCATAACTGTTCCCCTCTCATTTTATTCAGATCACTATTACATATATTATAACTCTATTGTTCAGATTTATCAGTTAAATAGTAACATTTTTAGAGAAGGGTTGGTAAACCCAAGAAAATAATAAAGAGATACCCAACAACATATATCCAGGTTAAAATGGTAAAGTATCTTGTTGCAATATCTCCCTCAGAATAATTATGCCTTTTTATAAATACTAATTTTACTAGGTCCCCTACTAACATTAATAGAACGAATGAATACATAAATTTAATGTTAACTCCTTTAAAGATTGCATATACTAAACCCCAGTGTCCCCAATTATTAAATAAAATAAACACCATTGAAATAATATCTTTTTTCTGATACCTATTTATAATTGCCAATAGCAAACCAGCTGAAAGGATGATAAGAATTACTAGTTGTATTGTGGGTAAACTACTCATATTTAAAAATTCAGGTTGTTTAATACCAAGAAAAAAAACATAGATCCCTATAAATATAGCCAGCGCTTTTATTACAGTTTCAATCCAACCTAATAAATGCCAGTTTTCTATATGCCAGTTATTATTATTCATTAGTATCTGCTCCTATCTCCCCTGCCTGAGCCTGATGGAAAATTCTTTTGGTAAATCTGTATCTTTAAACTTACTTTGCACTTCATTTATATCATATTCATTTCTCTTAAATGAAATACGTTTCTTTTTTGGATCAAAAATTACAAAGCTCGATCTAGGATCCTTATCTCTGGGCTGTCCTATACTACCTACATTGATTATATAATTGTAGTCAGGATTAACTTGAATATTATCTTGACCTATATTAATCCAACCATCCCCCTTATTACAGAAACAAAATGGGATATGGGTATGTCCTATAAATAGAATATTAGTATTCATAATTAAGGGTTCAATATTTTTAATATCAAATTTATTAAATATATACTTAAAAGGAGCATTTTCATCAGGGCTGCCATGAGCAAGAATTATTTTATTATCCTCAATAATAATATCTTCTCTTGTATCTAATTTTTTTAAATAATCTAGACTTGCTTGACTTAAATGTTTTCGAGTCCATTTTATGGATTTTTTTACAGAATCCCTAAACCAATCGGTATTTAACTCACCAACCATTGCCCTATCATGATTACCTGCTATCACTTTTGAACAGACTTTTCTAATTTTATTTACACATTTTTCTGGCTCCGGATTATAACCTACAATATCCCCCAAACACATTATGTCGCTAATTTCAGTATCCAGGTCTTCAATTTTTTTAAACACAGACTTTAAAGCTGTATAATTACCATGGATATCAGAAATTATAATAACCAAATTTTTATTTTCCATATTATCTACTCCTTAAAAATTAAAATACATAATAGGTTTATTTTAATATTTTAGCTATGTTTTCTTTATAAGGTGGTTTAACAATCCCCTGTTCAGTAATTAGGGCCGTAATATTTTCTGCGGGTGTAACATCAAAAGCTGGATTATAAACCTCTATACCTTCTGGTGCGATCTGAACACTTCTAATTTCAGTCACTTCTTTATCTTCTCTTATTTCGATTTCTATATCTTTACCCTTTTCAATCTCAAAATCAATTGTAGAAGTAGGAGCGGCAATATAAAAAGGAATATTATACTTTTTAGCTATAACTGATAACATAAAAGTCCCTATTTTATTAGCTGTATCTCCGTTTTTAGCTATCCGGTCTGCCCCTACCACTACTTTGTCAATCACCTTATCCCTCATCAGAGTAGCTGCAACACTATCTACAATCAAGGTGGCAGGTATCTCTTCTTCTAACATTTCAAAAGCGGTTAAACTAGCCCCCTGTAATCTCGGCCTCGTTTCATCTATGTATACTTTTATATTTTTGTTATCACTATAGGCCTTTCTTATAACACCCAATGCAGTTCCATAACCAACCGTTGCAAGCGCTCCTGCATTACAGTGTGTTAAAATGTTGTCACCTTGATCTATTATCTTATTCCCAAATTCAGCAAGTTTTTTATTACTTTCAATATCTTCTTTGGCTATTTGTTTTGCTTCTTTCAAGAGCATTTTAACTATTTTATGTACATCTATATTTTCAGCCAAGTTATTTTTTAAAACTTTCTCCATGCGCTTAATTCCCCAACTGAGATTAACAGCTGTAGGTCTGGTTGCTAAAAGTTCTTCTCTGGCTTCTTCAATTTTATCTAAATAGATAACATCTTCATCTGAGATATTATCTTTCACTGCTAAATAATATCCAAAAGCTCCAGCAGCACCTATTGCAGGCGCTCCACGGACAACCATTTTTTTAATGGCCTCACATACTTCTTTATAATTATTAGCTTCATAATACTGGATTTCTAAGGGTAAAATTCTCTGGTCTATAAGTTTTAAAACCTGCTTTTCTAATATTAATGTTTTATGCTCCATTATTTCACACTCCTTGGTTCTTTAATGGACATTATTTGTTATTATTTATTGTAAATTAAAAAATATCTAACTTTTAATCTTTGAAATCTTTGGCAGCTTCAATTCTTGTTTTGATAGAAGGATGAGATGCTTTGTATATTTTTTCCCACCATCTAAATTCCAGCCGCGATAAGCTGTCATCAGCCAATTTAGCAAATGCCCTACCTAAAACCATAGGATCATCTATAATTTTAAAAGCAAATTGATCAGCACTCTTTTCATATTTTCTACTTAAATATAATTGAACGGGAGTAAATAATGAATAAAGAATCCCCCAAAATAATAGCAATAATGGTAAACTGATGATTGGGTCCATATTTTGATAACCAAACAAGTTAATTAATAAAGACCAGTTTCGCTGAACTAAATACGCAGTAATAATTATTATTATTGGCTGCATAAATAAATTTTTATAGATATCATTATTTATATGATGGCCTATTTCATGGCATAAAATAGCTTCTATCTCTTTAAAACTGAATCTCTCTGCCAGATTATCGCTTAATAATATCTTTCTAGTATTCCCCATCCCTATCACCGCTGCATTGGCTGAAGTCATTTTAGAACTTAAATTTATTTCATAGATATCTTCTATTTCAATATCTAATTTACCAAAGGTATCCATCAGCCTATCTTTTAATTCTCCCTCGGGATAGGATTTCAAAGTATAAAAAATCGGAAGTATTAAAACCGGTAAAAAATAGTTTAATAAAACTACAAAAATGGATAATATAATAGAAATAATAATCCACCACTTATCGGGATAAGCACTTCTTAAAAATAAAAACAACCAGGAAAATAAAAATGCTATTAATACAGTTAACAAAAAAGATTTAATATTATCTAATAACCACTCCCTACTGTTTTGTGCAGATAAATTATATTTCACACTTAATTTATAGGTAGTAAAATATTCCAAAAAATTTATGATTGTATTATATAGAATCATTATAATAAAAATATATATGAATATCTTTGCGCCATGCCATAAATTATCATTAACCAATTTAAATATTTTCACTTCAAAACTATAGTAAAAAAACAAAAGAATAATAAGAACTTTTACTATATTATTCAGCAAAAAAAATCTGTTCTTTTGATTATGATACTCTTCTGCTTTTTTTCTACGTTTTTGCTTAAATAAAGCTTTAAAATTTTTATCATTCATCTTTCTTAAGCAATCTCCTTCTGACTCAGATTTGTTACCAATATTCCGTGAATTACAATAAATTCCTGTTAAATAACAATTATTAGCAGTAAAATAGGCGTCCAATCTGATAGTTTTAATATTAAAAATATTTATATCAAAAGGTATAATTTTTTATAATTCATCTAATATATTTTTAACTATCTTTTTCATCTTCGGTATTACATTTGTATTAATAAATTTATCTTTGTTATTTAGCATATAAATAGATAAAGCCACATCACCAATATACTAATAACCCATTGAAGTTTATAAAATAAGCAACAATTTCCCCTGGTTCAGCTTTTATTATTTCTAACCTTTATCTTCAATTTTTTTCTACAAATTTCTTTTAATTTGTTTTATTTTAAAAGCATTAAAAATATCAGTTCTTGTTATAATACCAACCAATTTATTATCCCTTACCACCATCAGCCTGCCAATATCTTCTTCCAACAACAATTGGAGTGCTTTATTTATATCTTCTTCTGGGGATATTTTTTTAATATCAGTAGACATAATCTCTCTGACTGAAATATTATGGTGTTTTTGGGGGTCTATATTCCTAATATCTTCCATAGTTACACAACCCGCTAATTTACCATTTTCAAGGATAGGATAACCACTATGACTTTTATGAAGCATCTTATTTAATAATTCCTTAACAGTTATATCACCAGAAATATAGGCGACATCTTGACTCATTAAGTCTTTTACTTTCAAATCTGATAAGGTACTTTTAATTTTACTATATTTGAATTCCTGGTTTGCCCTCATGTAGATGAAAAAAGCAATAAGTATCAAAATAAAGTTGCCATAGAAAAATCCTATTACACCAAAAATAAATACGATAACCTTACTAACTGAGACCGCAATTTTAGTCGCAGTTAAAAAATCTCTTTTCCTTGCTATGAATGCCCTTAAAACTCTGCCGCCGTCATTAGGAAAAGCAGGAATTAAATTAAATATAGCTAAAAATATATTTAATTCACCTAAATATAATACTATAAAGTGTAGATCAGGAGAAACAATATTTGAAATAAGTTGGGCGATAAATACTAAGGTGAGTCCAACAGCAAGACTTACCATGGGTCCTACCAATGAAATTCTAAGTTCATCCTGAGGTTCTTCTGACATTTCCTTAATTTCTGCGACCCCACCCAATAACATCAAAGTAATACTGTTTATTTCATTTCCTCTTGACCTAGCTACAAAGGAATGTCCTAATTCATGTAATCCTACACTTATAAATAAGGCTATAGAAATTATTAATCCCAAGAAATAATCTGGAACAACCATGTTCCCATATGAAATATTCATTAATTCAGCCATCATCTCTATGTTAGTTGAAACTGCCCATGCAATAAAAGGGAGTGCAATGATAAAACTAATATGAAGTTTTATGGGTATCTCGGATATGCTTCCAATTTTTATTGAATTTTTAAGCATACTTTTCACCCTCTATAAGTCAAGCTTTAATTTCTTTTCGAAATCAAACGACCTTCTGTGAATTGGGGTAAAACCTTTTTCTTTTACTGCTCTACGATGTTTTTTTGTAATATAACCATGATTTTTATCAAAACTATATTCGGGATATTCTTTGTCCAACTTAACCATCTTATGTTCCCTTTCTATTTTAGCAATTATTGAAGCACAGGCAAGTATATATACATTCTTTTTAGTGTTATTTATTACTTTACTATTTTTTTCATCTAAACCGTATCTGTAATATATAAAGAAATCTTTATCTTTTTCTAATTCATAATCACTATTTAACTTGGATTTCATTCCTTCGTATCCTTTTTTAATAGCCGTTTTTAAACCTAAATCATCAACTTTTTTAGAACTAAGGTGTTTAATATTTATATATTCTGATTTGCTTTTTAATTTCTTATAAAATCTCTGTCTATGTCTAGCAGTTAACTCATTTGAATAATCTATTCCCTTTATCTCAGTAAACCTATTTAATTTAAGTACACATACTGTCAAAGGACCGGCCGAAGCCCATAATCCTGTGGCATAAAAACCATATATGTTCTCAAAACCCTTATTATAGATTTGATTTTCTATATTTTTGAAATCAGAAAATTTCTTGTTCCACCGAAGCTTCTTTTTATAAATATTTTCACATTTAGCAGCTATTCTGGTGGTGGTTTTCCTGCTATCAGTGTATAAGGCATCTATTAAATCACGATCAATCTCCACCTTGCTAACCAAATCTCTTATCTCTCTAATAGACTTATCTACAATATTATATTTATCTTCAAATTGTAATCTTGGTTGATATTTCATAGTATCAACACCTTAACTTTATATATAATACCCTTATTATATAATTATTCATTAAAGGTTAAAATCCTTTTAAAAACAGTATGAAATCAGGTAGGAGGTAGATGATTGGTTCATTTAACACCCTCCCAAACCTCTGTACATCCGGGTCTCGTATCCAGCGGTTCAATAATTATTTTTAAATCTCTCGATTGTATTAACTCCCATCTTACACTTCAGGCTCTTAATATTTATTAAGAAATTCCATTCCCTTTTCAACTGAGTAGCCCCTATTAAAGGTGGGCTGTGTTCTTGATGCTCTATAAAGTTAACCACTAAATAGATAATTATCGTTCTGCCCTTCCTAAACTTTTATTTCTAAAAGTTTATCAGTACTATGACAGAAACTGACTTCTTACAGTAAATCTCATTTCAACCAGATATCTAAGGTTTCTATAAAACCTCATAGGTTAAGTACTAAATCTTTCATTTCATAGCTCTGCCCTATTTAATGTAATAATTTTCGCACGATAAGAACTTTGTTTTCGGATATAAACTTATTCACTTATAGTCAGCTTCAAATATGATTCGGGTACCTCGAACCAAGATTTTGCCTTAGACTTCCTTCAGATTCGTAATCACCCACGACACCTTTGTCATCAGCTAATCCCTATATCGTGTTCGGAATTCAGGACTTTCACCCTATAGATTTAGCCCCTGCCTATTAAATAAAAAACCCCGACTTAACAGTCGGGGGCTCCTTGAAGAACTTTAATTTATTTAAAGCTTCACAACATTTTCTGCTTGGGGACCGCGATCTGCTTCAACGATCTCAAATTCTACTTCTTCGCCTTCCTCCAGGCTTTTATATCCTTCTTCCTGGATAGCAGAAAAATGTACAAAAACGTCCTCTTCAGAATCTTCTCTTTCAATAAATCCAAAACCTTTCTTAGAATCGAACCATTTTACTTCACCTGTGTAAATCATTTAAAAAATTCCTCCTGTATATTTAGTAATTTTGATATGGTGCCGGGGATCGGGCTCGAACCGATACGGGAAAATAATTCCCACCGGATTTTAAGTCCGATGCGTCTGCCAATTCCGCCACCCCGGCATGATGCAACAATTGTTGCAACATTTTAGATTATAATATAAATATTTGAGCATGTCAAGGATAATGTGATAAATTGCGCAATATTTGGTTTTATTCTATAAATGGTATGTAAAAATATACTTATCTTTTAACTTCCTATTTGTCTTCCTTTAATATCCACAAATATTCCAACGGTTTTAAACTATGATTATGATAAGAAACTTCCTGTTGACTCAAATTGTTAATAACAGTCAAACTTTTATCTTCGAGTATTCTTTTTGATATAAAAAGATTATCTTTGGTTTTATATTCTGGCTTTTTATTAAACAATTTAAAATTATCATCTTTAATAGTTATCATATTTTGAAGTCCTCTAAATATTTTTGCAGCATCAGAATCCTTATCATTTAAAGCTTCCTTTTTCTTTTCCTCATTAAAAGGTCCTCGATTTAGATATCTACTATCCTTATAACCATATTTCCTATTCATTTTTTTATAAAATTCCTGGTCATTCTCCATACCTAATTCATCCCCATAATATATAATCGGGGTTCCTTGCACCGAAAATAACATTGAATAAGCCAATAGTACCTTCTGAACATTTTTTTCCAATAGAGTATAAAGACGGCCCGAGATACCTTCACCATCTCTAAATTCCCAAATTTCCTCTTTTAAATAATGATGATTCATTAACTCTCTTTCTTTTTTTGTAACAAATTCTAAAGTCAATTCATCATGGCACCTTAAAAAAGTAAACCAGGCTGTTCCATCAGGATGTTTCAAATCATCCAGTATTTTTAACTGTTCTTCTATAAAACTAGTATCATTTTCAGCGATTGATAAGAATATTCTGGGCATAATCGGAAAATTATATACCACATTGCACTCTTCACCATCTCCTAAATACTCAATCACATCTTCCGGTTTCTGATTTGCTTCTGCAATCATAGCAGTGCCAGCTCCTAGATAGTCAAAAACAGCCCTGAATATTTTTAATACAAGATGAGTTTCCTTCAGGTTCTCACAATTTGTCCCTTCTTTTTTCCAAAGAAAAGGAGCAGCATCCATTCTAAAACCATCTACACCCTTTGTTTTCCAATAAATAAATACTTTTAGCATTTTATAAAGCACTACGGGATTTTTATAATTTAAATCAGGTTGAATATCATAAAACCTGTGGAAGTAATAGTCATCTGTTCTTTTATTATATTTCCAATTACTATTTGATATTCCTTTTAATAGAAGTCGTGTATCTGTATATTTATTTTTATCATGATTCCAAATATAAAAATCTCGATATTTGTTTTCCTTAGATTGACGGGCTTTCTCAAACCACTCGTGCTGGTCCGAAGTATGATTCACAGCTATATCAAAAACAATTTTTATATTTTTCTGATGAGCTTTTTCAATAAAATCAAAAAAATCTCGATTACACCCCAACTCACTTCTTATTTTATAAAAATTAGAGATATCAAAACCCTGGTCTACCATCGGTGATTCAAGAATTGGAAGCAGCCAAAGGGTGTTGATCCCCAATTCATCTAAGTAATCCAATTTCTCTATTAAACCGGAGAAATCTTCCGCGAATAAGTCTACATAAAGTGAATAAACAGTTCCTTTTTTAAACCAAGTTGGATTCTCAGGTTGATATTCTATCTCCTGTTTTCTTTTGTCAAGTAACTCCTTTAATTCATTTAAATATTTCTTCTCTTCCCCATACAATTTTCCCCATAATTTTTCTATCTTTTTTTTCATATATTCCTCCTTCTATGATTCAACAATCAACCCATGCAAGATATCATAATCACTAATCCTAAGCTGCAAATTCCTTAAATATTTCATGGTCTCTAAGAGTATTATTATACCTGGAACAATTATATCAGCTCTAGCAGGGTTTAATCCCTTTACATTTTTTCTTTTAATTAAAGTTAGTTTTCTTAAAATATTCATTACTTTATTAACATCCGAATATTTTAGAATATAATTATGAATAGCATCTGAATTATAATTTTCTAGTTTTAACATGATTGAAGCCATCGTTGTAATTGTACCCCCAACTCCAATTAAATTATTGATCCCTGGTAGAATATTAATTTCATGATCTAAGATCTCTTCTACATATGTAGAAATATCATCAATAATATTTCTACCCACAGAATTCTCTCTTTTTTCTATAAATCTTTCTGTCAATCTCACTGCTCCTATATCAATACTTCTCATATTTATTTGATCATCTTCTCTGTTCTTCCAGATAAATTCTGTACTTCCTCCCCCAATATCAATTATTATATAATCGTTAAAATCTAAACTCTGAGTAACACCTTTAAAGATTAATTCGGCCTCTTTTTCGCCCGAGATTATTTCTAGATTATACCCTAACTGTTTTTTGACTCTTTTGATAAAAACTTTTCCATTTCTTACATCCCTTAAAGCACTTGTCCCTATAACTCTTGCCCCTTTAATATTATGGGAATCTATCTCTGATTTAAATTCTCTCAACGAATCTAATCCACGTTTCATAGCCACTTCTTTTAAATGTCTAGAACTATCTACTCCTTCACCCAATCGGGTGGTAATTAACCTCTTATCTATTACCTCTATTTCATCATCTTTCATTTCAGCAATTAACATCCTGGTTGTATTAGTTCCGATCTCAATTACTGCTTTTTTCATTACTCTCCATCTCCTTACAAATAATGCATGTATCAGGCCAGTTAATATGTTGAAAAACTCTTTCCCCTACAGGATTAATTCTATTCACTAGATAATCAGCTACATGAGTATGTAAGCATTTTAATCCCTTCTTATCCTTTACCCCACCTATCCCAGAATTTTTAAGGGTATTAAAAATATTATCGGATATTCCCTTCATTTTCTTTTTTTGCTTCTTATCCAACATTTCAAATCTTTCTTTAGCATAATTTTGATGAGCTCTTTTTAGTTTGGTTTCTGTTTTTTCATTATCATCAATTAAGTCCTGTAAACTTTCAATCCATCCTTTATCTTCTAACACAGATATTTCCTTTTGAAGGTATGGGCAGGTTAACCAATAAGTAGTGGGAAACACTCTCTCCTTGGAAAAAGGGAATACCTTTATTACAGCAGGATATCCGAAAGGACATTTTAATGAAACTTCAACCATTCCTTTAGGCTTTCTACCAATCTGTTTTTCTATAATACTTTCCATATTTTGATCCTTATTATTTTTCATTTAATACCAACCTCATATCCATATTTCACTTTGGATTATACCATAGTTTTTAATTATTGCAAAACCAAATAAAAAACATCCCCACGTGGGGATGTTATAGTTACAATATATTTATGATTAAAATTCATTAGTTTCTGTTACTATCACCGCGCTTTTCGACTCTTTTTTTCAAGTCGCTTTGACGCTCACTACTTTGTTGTAAGAACTCATCCATTTTTTCCTCAAAAGACTTATTGGGAGCATGATCAATTCTATCAGAAGGGTCTTGTAATTGTTTGATTGAAAGACCAATTTTACCTTCATTGTCAATATTAATTACTTTGACTTTAACTTCTTCTTCTTCTTCTAGAAAGTTCCCAATATCCTTCACATAGGTATTAGCTATCTCAGAAATGTGCACCAAACCAGTTTCACCGTTTGGTAATTCAATAAACGCTCCAAAATTAGTAATACCTGTTACTTTTCCTTTAACTGTACTTCCTACTTCAACGGACATATTAAAAAAAATTCCTCCTTGATATTTTAATGGTAAGCTAATTATATTATAGATGTATAGCAGTGTCAAATTATATTACTCCAAAATCACAGTTTTCTCGACAAGGAAATACGATTTCTCTTCTCATCTACATCAATAATCTTCACCCTCACAGTATCTCCCACCGAAATTACATCGAGGGGATGCTCAACATATTTGTAGCTGAGTTCTGATATATGGATCAATCCATCTTGCTTAACCCCTATATCCACAAAAGCTCCGAAATCTACCACATTCCTTACTGTACCTTTTAGAGTCATTCCTATATTCAAGTCTTTAGACTTTAATACTTCATTTTTAAAAATGGGATCAGGTAATTTATCGCGAGGGTCTAAGCCCGGTTTTTTTAAGTTTTTGATAATATCTTCAAAAGTATACTTCCCTATTTCTTGCTTATTAATTATTACTTTTTTATCAAGTGAAGCAATTTCCTGCCTTATATTCTTAAGTTTATCTTTGTCCAAGATATCCTGCGGTTTATATCCTAACTCCTTTAAAATTAACCCGGCTTCCTCGTAACTTTCAGGATGAATAAAGGTAAAAGCAAAGGGATCTTTTTCACTATAAAATTTTAAAAAGCCAGAAGCCTGTTCATAAGTCTTTGCTCCAACCCCATATACCTCTTTAATTTCACTTCTCTTTTCAAATTCTCCATTTTCTTTTCTATAATTAACAATTTTTTTAGCCACTGAACTATTAATTCCTGACACATATTGGAACAAAGATGAAGAGGCCGTGTTTAAATTAACCCCGACCTGATTTACTACTGATTCTACTACTTCGTCTAAAGAATCCTTTAAATCAGTTTGGTTTACATCGTGTTGATACTGGCCAATTCCAATTGAACGGGGATCTATTTTCACCAATTCAGAAAGGGGATCCTGTAATCTTCTTGCAATAGAGATCGCACCTCTAACACTAACATCTAAATTAGGAAATTCTCTAATTGCTTCCTCAGATGCAGAATAAACAGAAGCACCTGCTTCATTTACAATTATATATTTGAAATCTTTATCAAGAGATAAATCAGCCACAAACATCTCGGTTTCTCTTGAAGCTGTTCCATTTCCTATTGCTATAGTATCAATATCATTTTTTATAAGTAACTCTTTTACCTTTTGGGTGGCCTTATCTTTTTGATTTTGAGGGGGATGAGGATATATTGTTTCATATTCAATAAAATTACCCATCTCATCGATAACTGCAGCTTTACAGCCACTTCTAAAACCAGGATCTATTCCTAATATATTATGTCCTTTATAAGGTGGGGATAATAAAAGGGATCTTAAATTATCTTTGAAAATTTCTATTGCACCTTCTTCAGCTCTTTCCGTTAATAGATTTCTCAACTCTCTATCCAGGGAAGGCTTAATCAGTCTTTTATAAGAGTCATTTATTGTATCAGATAAAAGATCAGTTTTAACTGCTACTTCCTCTGTTAGCAGAATATCTTCTATTAATTCAAACATATTTTCTTCATCATGTTCTATTTTAACTGAAAGTACTTTTTCATTTTCCCCACGATTAATCGCAAGCACTCTGTGATCGGGAATTTTTTTAATCTTTTCTTTATAATCATAGTAAAGTTCATATTTGTTTTCCTCATCTTCTTCAGGATCGTTTTCCTGACAAAGAATCGAACTATTTTCTTTCATTTCCTGGCGTAATTTCTTTCTGACTTCACTATTATTTGAAATTACGTCTGCAATTATATCTTTAGCTCCAGAGATAACTTCTTCAATAGTTGTTAGATCATTTTCCTCATCAATAAATTCTGCGGCCTTTTCTTCGAGAGTTTGAACTTCATAACCATCTAAGATATCATCAGCTAAAGGTTTTAACCCTCTTTCAATCGCTTTTGTAGCCCGGGTTTCACGTCTTTCTTTAAAAGGTCTATATATATCTTCTACTTCCTGTAAAGTTTTCGCTTCATTTAATTTTTCTTTAATTTCTTTAGTTAACTTATCTTTTTTTGATAGAGTTTTTTCGACTTCCTGTTTTCTTTGGTATAAATTTTTAAGGTATTCATTTTCCTCATTTATATCACGGATTTTGGTCTCATCTAATCCTCTGGTCATTTCTTTTCTATATCTTGCAATGAAAGGAATTGTATTACCATCTTCTAATAATTCTATTACCGATCTAACAGCTTTTTCTTCTATATTTAATTTTTTAGAAACCCTCTTTGTAATCTTAGTCATTTATATATCATCCTATTCTTCATCTTCCTCGTTTTCTTCTTCCACTGGTATGAAAAGTATTTCACCTGGTTTAACTAACCCCAACTCATCGCGGGCAACCTTTTCAATATAATCATGGCTTTTTACTCGTTCAATTTCTTCTTTCAAATCCTTGTTTTCTTCCATCTCTTCTTGGACCTGCTGCTGTAAGTTATTTAGTCTATTTTCCATTTCGTTCACTTTTCTCATATTAGATACTAATTTAAAGGCAAATATTATGATCACAATAATTAATAAATAGATCATGGCTCTTTTTAAAAAAGACTCAAAATTCATAATAAATTTCCCCTCGGATTTTATCTGTCAAAATAAATATTTTTTCCTGAAGCCGAAATCGGGATCCCCACTACGACTTCACCATCAATTAAATTCATTTTTTTAGCTGCTACTCCAATTCTATACATTATCCTGTTATCAACATTTAAAATACTGGCTGTTTTTACTGCTGATCCCATCGCAATTCCTAAATCCATAAGTCTCCAGGCACAGATCGGACCATCAAATTCTTTTCCTGTTTTCAGTTCGAGTTCATCACAAGTATCAAAGCCACATGCTCCACAATCTAAACTTAAAACCCCTGCTTCATTTAAAGAAAGCAAAACTATTTGTTCACTATTCCGTACATTTTCTCCATCTCTATCAAAGTTTTTCTTATTACTTTCCCTACCATAGTTTATCATCTTATCGGCTAGTTTATCAATCTTTTCTTCCCCAATTACTTTAATTTCTACAAAATCTTTACCGCCTGCTTTAGGTGCAGTCCTCGCAGATACAGCCATTAACTCCGCTACACTTTCTAAAATATTCATATTTTATTCCTCCCTTATAATAAACCGTTATGTCAAATAATTAACATTAATGCTTACTGTATAAAGCTCAGATTGTCTGCATACCAGGATTCTA
The DNA here is from genome assembly GCA_046482435.1 of Halanaerobiales bacterium. GTDB lineage: Bacteria > Bacillota > Halanaerobiia > Halanaerobiales > M55B127 > M55B127. Next base: position 1,035 of record JAWOEZ010000066.1, on the reverse strand, counting down.
ATTAAAAAAGAATCCCTCTCCTTCAGGTTGTGGGTGGTAAGTTTTGTAGTTTTTATTTAAATTCTGGTATCCTTATATTATCTATTACAGCGTTCCGAGGTTTCTGGACCTTATCAATATAATCCTTATTTACTATTCTACCTCTGAAGAATATAATATGTGCTATCCTTTATTTATCTCACCGCTCCTTACTTACCATCTTTCTACTCTACAGCTCAGTTTATTAGACCCTTGCTTTCTTAATATCATCAACTACGTTTTAGATTCTCGCCAATCACACCATCTGATTTATTATTATTGAGGTAGTAGTATTTCCAGTCTTCCATCCTCAAGATTATTTATTTCTTTTTAAATTACCAACTTAACCCTACTGATATTATCGGAATTTAAACTACTTAAAATCTAGTTCATCTCTCTTGTATTGTTTCCGGTTTCGATGAGGGAGGTAACCTTCGCTAGGTTAATTTTATCCTCCTCCAGGTCACCTTATGATCTATGGACAAATTTTCTTCGTTACTATGATACCATTTGGCTGCTATTAAAGAATTAGCTTGATTTTTCTGTTAAGGTTATATCTCTACTAACCAGTTTTGATAGAAAACTTAAGTAGAATCTTCCAGGTCAATTCCATCACTTTACTGTCATTTTGACCTTATTTAAATCTAGCTATCTAACATGTACTCATGATCTACAAGTTAACTTTGAACTTCTCTGTTTAAATAGCAAGGCATCATAAGTGAACTACTCGGCATTGAAATACCGAGCTTCATAGTCGCTTGATCTTATGGGACATAAGATGAATTTCACCCGTAACATCGATCAAGTTACCTATTCGGGTAGCCCGTACCCACTACTCCTATCTTTTTACAGACTCGGAGATACTTTTAGTTTATATTTTAAGCTACAAATTTATCTTTATTCCAAGAATATTTGGTTAAATTATTTAAACCTTCAACCTTAAGGTCAATATCAGGACCTTTACGTCTTTGATGTAGATACTTTCTTAAAATATTGAAAGCACCTAATGCATCAGCA
>JAWOEZ010000069.1:0-27519 GCA_046482435.1 Halanaerobiales bacterium | reverse complement strand
GATAAAACTTTCTTTAGTTTTATTCGAATAACAAGTTGTAAGGTTATTAAGTCCTAGATCAATAGATAGATAATTTCCATTATCGGGTCTGAGTTTTGGTGTCTCCACTTTATAAATTAAGATCAATTTATAATTATCATCAGTTAAAGGTTTAAACTCCAATCTAGTTGTATTATTTAAAATAAAATCTCTATCAGCAGATAAAAGCTCTTTAGGCACTTTTATCCATAAAAATTTTTGGTTGATAGAGTATTCTTCTTTTAAATAATCTTTTAACTGCTTTGGTATAGATAATCTTAACTTATCATTTATAATCTTAAACCCATTATTAAGATAACGGAAATTAAACTTATTTCCTTTAGCTTTATATGATGGTGGTTTGGGTTTTCCTCTATATTTATTTGAGTTCGATTTATAATCTTTAATAGACTTAAAATAAGATTTCCAATTGTCTGATAGAATTTTTAAAGTTTCTTGGGCTGTTTGTGATGGTAGGTTTTTATACCAAAAGTGTTTTTTTAGTTTTTTCTTTTGTTTATACCAATCAGGGAAATCTTTATTACTATTTTTAGAGTACTTTTTTCGCTCATAGTTCCCTACATTATATAACCTTGCACTTGCATAACCTAGACAGCCGAGTATAATCTGTTGATTCTTTTTTGGTTTTAGAATAAAATTTTCTGCTAATTTCATCAGTCTTTTACCTCCTTTCTTATTGTAATTTAAAGTATTAATTATCTTTTTGGTTTTCAAGATACTGTTTAACTGATTCTTCAGAAATATTACCAAAAGATTAAAACCGAGCAAATTCATCACCCATTTAAAAAAGGATGGGTTCTTTGCTCTTTCTTCCTAAAAACAGTACTATAATAATATATTATTTAAGTATTATGATATTCCTGCAAGATAGACAGAAAACCGCTCTTTTAAAGAGCGGTCATTTAATATCTTAATTTTCAAAGTAAATCAAATATTTTATTGGCTATTACTTCTTTGGAAGAACGAGATACATCGATTTGTTTTTGATCTGTAATTATAATTACTTCACTTTCGTCACTTCCAAATATCTCTTTGTTTTTAATATCATTGGCAACTATCATATCCAGCTCTTTATCCATTAATTTACTTCTAGCATTTTTAATTAAATTTCTGCTTTCAGCTGCAAAACCTACAACAATCTGAGCGCTAGTTTTGTTTTTACTGATCTCCTTGAGAATATCTTGAGTTTTCTTCAGTCTTAAATCCATATAATCTTCACTATTCTTTTTGATTTTATTTTCAGATCTTGTTTTTGGAGTAAAATCAGCAACGGCAGCAGCCATTACAATAATATCATACTTATCCATTTCATCAATAACCTTTTCATAAAGTTCTTGAGAACTTTCTATCTTTTCTACTTCAACATCAATGGGTTCAGCTAAACTGGTGGGACCAGAAAGTAATTTAACTTCAGCCCCTCGATAAGAAGCCCTTTTGGCAAGTGCAAAACCCATTTTACCGCTTGAATAGTTTGTTAAATAACGAACTGGATCTATTTCTTCCCTTGTGGGACCAGCAGTTATTAATATTTTTTTACCTTTCAGATCTTTTTCTGTTAAATTCTTTAATATATATTCAACCAAAATATCAGGATCAGGTAATCTACCTTTTCCTACATAACCACAGGCCAGCATCCCTTCAAAAGGAGCTATAATTTTATATCCTTTTTTACTTAAATAATTTAAATTTTCCTGGACAATTGAGTTGTTTAACATATTCACGTTCATGGCCGGGGCTATGATAACAGGCACAGTTATTGCAGTGATAATAGTTGATAGTAGATCATCAGCTATCCCATTGGCAATCTTTCCGATAATATTTGCTGTAGCAGGACCAATTAAAGCTATATCAGCTTTGTCAGCCAAAGAAATATGTTTGACTTCATGTTTTTCTGGTTCACTAAAAAGATCGGTTTCAACCGGTAGTCCGGTAATAGCCCTAAAAGTAATGGGGGAAATAAATTCCTGGGCAGATTCTGTCATTACAACATGTACTTCATGTCCTTTTTTGGTCAAAGTACTGGCCACTGAAGCCATTTTATAAGCAGCGATTCCACCTGTGATTCCGAGTAAGATATTTTTATTTTCCACTTTAAACCTTCCCCCTCTTTTTAAGTTCTCTTTCTTTTTTGATAACTCTTTTTACCTCCTCAACTGTCTCCTCAACTTCGTCATTTACAATACTGTAATCATAATTTTCAACTTCACTTATTTCTTCACTAGCATTTTCTAGTCTGCGCTTTAAACTTTCTGGAGACTCAGAATCTCTTTTTTCTAATCTGGTTTTTAATTCTTCATAATTAGGAGGTAGTAAAAATATGTAAACAGCATCATCAAACCCTTGTTTAATCTGTTTTGCACCTTGAATATCAATTTCTAAAATAATATCTTCCCCTTTTGATAAACACTCTTCTACATAATGACGGGGAGTACCATAATAATTACCATGAACCTTAGCAGTTTCTAAGAATTTATTTTTCTTTTTCATTTTTTCGAATTTATCTTCGCTTACAAAAAAATAATCGTCTCCATTTATCTCTCCTTCACGAGGAGTACGGGTAGTAACTGAAGTTGAATAATTAATATCATCATAATCTTTCATCAGGCTATCTAATACAGTCCCTTTTCCCACACCTGAAGGTCCTGATAAAACAAAAAGAATTCCCCTTTGCATTATGATCACTTCCTATATTTATTCTTCACTTTTGTCTTTATTATTATCTAAACGATGTGAAACGGTCTCTGGTTGAATTGCAGAAAGAACTACATGGTCACTGTCGGTTATAATAACAGCCCTGGTCCGGCGTCCATAAGTAGCATCTATTAACATACCACTTTCCCTTGCCTCCTGGATAATTCTTTTAATTGGAGCAGACTCAGGGCTAACCACAGCAATAACCCTATTAGCGGCCACAATATTACCAAAGCCAATATTTATTAAATTGACATTCATAAAGATCCTCCCTCTCAAATATATATAATTTACTCTAATTATTTAAAGTATAATTAAAAATTTCTATTTTTATTATAATATCACAGAATCATTTATTTAACAAGGAATTTGGGGCCTTGATTAGCAATAATCTCTCCCCTATATTTTGACTAAAATTAATATATAATTTATACTGTTAATATAATATGAATAATTTAAATTTATGTCTCAGGAGGTAATTAACTATGTCTATAGATGGAATATTACTCTCAGCAATTAAAACTAATTTAAATGATAAATTAAAGGGTGGCAGAATTGATAAAATATATCAACCTGCTGATAAAACAATCACAGCAACTGTTAGAAATAATAACTATAATCACAAATTACTGATCAGTTCAGATGCAAGGGAAGCAAGAATACAGATTACTGAATTTGATTTTGAAAACCCACAGTTCCCACCTGACTTCTGTATGTTGCTTCGTAAATATTTAAAAAGGGGGGTTATTACTGATATTTCCCAGCCCAAGTTTGAAAGAATAATGAAAATTGAAATAGAAAGCTATAATAAAATATATTATATGTTTATTGAAATTATGGGTAGATATAACAATATAATTTTAACCAATGACAGTCATCTAGTATTGGATGCTATTACAAGACTTTCTAAAGAAAACAAAAGAGAAATATATCCAGGTAGTCAGTATAAATTCCCACCCGGTCAAGATAAGTTAAATCCATTAAAAGTTAACAAAGAAACCTATTTTGAACAGCTTCCTTCTGATTTTGATAAAAAAGTTTATCATGCAATAATGTTTAATTTTAGGGGAATTGGTCCTGCCTCAAGTAAAGAGATTAGTGCTAGGGCAAACCTCGCTTATAATAGAAAATATGATGGCCTAACCCAAAAAGAAAAGAATAAATTATATAAAAGTTTTAAAGACATATTCGATAATGTTAAAACAAATTATTATAATCCATCAATTGGTCTAAAAAATGGAGAGATCGATTATTACTCTGCCTTTGAACTATCCTATAAAGATGATATTGATAGGGTAATTAATTTTGAAGATACTGATCAACTATTTGATTATTATTATCAAAACTATTTAATCGATATTGAACTTCAAGAAAAAAAGAAAAAGTTAAAAGGAATAGTAAATAAATTTCTTAAGAAAAACGATAGAAAACAAAACGAGTTCAAAGAGGAATTAAAAGAAAATAAAAATTATAAACTGTTTAAACAAAAAGGAGAACTTATCAAAGCTAATCTCCACCAAATAGAAAAAGGAAGTAATGAAATTAAGTTAACCAATTATTATAATCCTGAACAAAAGGAAATTACAATATCTTTAAATCCTAAAAAAAGTGCTGTTGAAAATGCTCAAAACTACTTCAAAAAATATCAAAAAGCCAAGAAAAGTCTCAAACACTTAAAGCGACAGATCGGTAAATTAAGACACGAAGAAAAATATTTAAAGCAAGTACTTTTTAATATTGAAGACTCTAATAATCTAAATGAACTGAAGGAAATTGAAAATGAACTACGGGAAGAAGGCTATATTAAAAAACAGAAACAGCCCAAAAATCATCAAAACAAAAAAATCAAACCTTATAAATATAAAACTAGTGATGATTATCAAGTCCTAATCGGCAGAAACAATAAACAAAATGATAAACTGACAAAATATACAGCTAATGATGGAGACATCTGGCTACATACTAAAAAAATTGCTGGTTCACATGTCATTATTAGAAATCACACCAATGATCAGGTCCCAGAAAATACAATTATAGAAGCAGCAAGATTAGCTGCCTATTTTAGTAAAGCTAAAGAATCTAAAAATGTTCCAATCGATTTCACGCCAGTCCAAAACGTTAATAAACCAAAAGGAGCCAAACCGGGACTGGTCTATTATGATGATTATAATACTGTTTATGTGGATCCAGCTGATGAAGAGGTGATAGAAAAAATTGAAAAATAACAATATTTTTATATTTTTTTCCCTTTTATTTATTATAGTCAGTTTGAGTTTTACTGTGAACGCTGAACTTTCAGAAATAACTATTGATAACGATACATATCTAATAGAAAATTATGAAAGTTTTAAAGCAATCAAATCACCCAAACTTGCCCTTGCACTTAGCGGTGGAGGAGCACGAGGTTTTGTTAACATCGGGGTAATTAAAGCCTTAAATGAAGCAGGAATCTATCCCGATATAGTTATTGGTTCAAGTATGGGGGGCATAATAGGTACTTTATATGGTAGTGGATTATCGGGAGATGATGTCGAAGATATTACAACTAATTTACCCTATGATTCACTCCTGGATATTAACCTCATACCAGTTTATTCTTTATTTCAAACAGATAAATTTAACTATATTTTAGAAACCGTCTCTCACCAAAAAAAAATGGAGAATTTTCCGGTTAAAACAGGTCTATTAAATTTTGATCTTGATAGCGGTAACATGTTTGTTACAAGCGAAGGTTCAATTTCAGAAGTACTTCAGAGTACCTATTCTATTCCTTTTTATTACCCCATAAATAAAAGTAAGGAAAGATATTTAGTAGATCCAGGACTTATCGAGATGGTGCCTGCTAAAGCTGCCAAAGCATTATCTGCAGATATAATAATCTCGACAACAGCATTTGATGAACTACCTTACGAGACCTATAAATATCCGATACAATCACTCTCTAGAATGTTACTTTTAGTCCAAAAAAAGAATTCGGAACCTATCCTTAATAAGTATTCAGATATTGTAATTAGAAATGAAGTTAGTGATTATAGTTTTAAAGACTTTGATTTAATCGAGGAGTTTATTGCAATCGGATATAAGAATACAAAAGAAAAAATTCCTGAAATTAAAGAACTATTAAAAAACAAAAACTATCAGTCTAGCAAACCTCAATTTTATGAGTACAAAAAAAATTATAATGAAAAATTATATACTGATATCTTGTTCGATAGAATGATTTATCCGGATACTTATTTCAATTATTTACTTTATTATTTTAATAATCAATCCTTTTTTGAGCAGGAACTTTTTAGAAATATCGTATATGACCTACATTATGGAGTTTATTTCGAAAAATCTCATTTTAAATTAAAAACTTTATTTGATGTGGGTAATGATAAACATACAGAGTTAATGATGCGGTATAAAAAATTATTAGAACCCGTGGACTATATAATACGGATTAAAAATAATCCTGCTTATAATAATATCGATTATATAACAGAATTTAAATTCTTTATTCAAAACTCCTCATTTTCCTTAGGAATTGCTAATCTTAGACAAGAAAATTACTATTATTTAAACAATAATATAAAACTTGAAAGAGGAAAAATCAAATTTGAGAATAATACTGACCTACTTTTAAATAAGAACAAAAATCCCCAATTTATTAATTCAAGCTTATTAGACTACAATATTGATAACAGATGGAAAAATTCAAATAAATTTGTATTTTCTAATACTGATTTACTGGGAAACCCCAATATATACAGGGGTAAAGCTGACAACAATAAAGAAAAAACCTCCTTGTCAACATCTTTGATTTATAGATATCCTTTTTCCAAATCAACAGAATTTATGCATTTCTTTTCATTAGAACAATTTAATCCTTCAATCTTCCTTGATATAAATTTCGAAGATGATTTAAATGCAGCAGCAGGGATAAATCTTAATATGATTTCTTCCTTAATGGGACTCAAACCTTTAAATATAGATACTAGTGCTGCTTATGATAAGGATTCTAAAGAGGTCATTTATAATTTTTCATTTAACCTCAACTATTAATAGAAAAAAGCCCTCACATTTGATGAGGGCTTTTTTTATTCATTTTGAATTAATTGAATTTTATTCTTCTTCTTGCTCTCGTTGCTCAATAATTTTTTCGCTGGTTTCTTCTGGAACTTTTTCATAATTAGAAAATTCCATTGTAAAATAACCATAGCCACCAGTAATAGATTTTAGATCTGTAGCATAATTAAACAGTTCACTTTTAGGTACTTCTGCTTTTATTTTTTGAGTTCCATCTTGAGGTTCCATACCTGAAATCTTACCTCTTCTTGAATTTAAATCTCCCATTATATCTCCCATGAAAGTTTCAGGAACAACTACAGTTACGTCCATAATGGGTTCAAGCAAGATCGGTTTTGCCTTCTTTAAAGCCTGTTTAAAAGCTTTAGAAGCAGCAATTTTAAAAGCCATTTCAGAGGAATCAACATCATGGTAAGAACCATCATAGACCGTTGCTTTAAAATCAACAACAGGGTATTTTGCTAAAACACCCTCATCTTTTGCCTCTAAAATTCCTTTTTCAACAGCTGGAATATATTGACTCGGTATAGCTCCTCCGAAAATTTCTTCTTCAAACTCAAATCCTCTACCTCTAGGAAGAGGTTCAAATTTAATCATTACATGACCGTACTGTCCTCTACCACCAGATTGTTTTTTATATTTTTCTTCAACTGATACTTTCTTTCTAATAGTTTCTTTATATTCAACCTTTGGTTCTGCTAGCTTGAAACCAACATCAAATTTTCTTTGACAGATATCATTAACTACTGCCAGGTGAACTGTCCCCATTCCTCTTACAAGCATTTGCTTAGTTGCTTTTTTATATTCTACCCTAAAGGTCGGATCTTCTAAAGAATATCTCTGAATGGCTGAAGACATCTTTTCATTTTCATCTTCATTAATTGGTACCGCAGCTTTTATCAACATTGGAACCGGGAAATCAATAGGCTCAATTTTAATATCTAGATCTTCTTTAGTAATTGTATCAGAGGTGTCAAGCTCATCTAACTTCGCTACTGCTCCGATATCACCAGCTATCAATTCCTCAACCTGTTCTTGTTTTGAGCCACTTAATTTATATAATTTGCTTACTCGATAGTCATCATTTGTTCTCGGAACATAAATTTCTTCGCCCTTTTCAATTCGGCCAGAATATACCCTGAAAATTGACAATTTACCTATATAAGGGTCAACCATGGTCTTGCCAACTATTCCTATAAATGGACCATCCTCTGTTGTCTCATACTCTTTTGCTTCCTCTCCGGCTTCCACCTTTAAGTTATTTCTATCTGTTGCAGAAGGAGCAAGTTTATTTAAGTATTCCATTAATCTATTAACACCAGAATTTTGCAGGGCACTCCCCGAAAATACTGGTACTATTTCTTTGCTTAAAACCCCTTTAAGTAATGCTTTATTTAATTGTTTTTGAGTAATTTCTTCATCTTCAAGGTATTTCATCATCAGTTCTTCATCTAATTCTACAATCGATTCAAATACATTTAGCTTATATTCTTCTATCATGTCCTTTTGAGTATCATTTAAGTCTGATTTTACTTCTTTGCCATCCTTTGGTTTAATATAACTTTCGTTTAATAAATCTAATATTCCCTTGAATTGATCCCCTTCTTTATAAGGAATTGTAATAGGGAGTAAAGATTTATCAAAATTTTCTTTTAGTTCATTAAATACTTCATTAAATTTAGTACCTTCTTTATCAAACTTATTTATAAAGATAAACATCGAATTATTGTTTTCAACTGCAATATCCCATACATAATTTGTATTAACTTCTACCCCGGAATCCGCGTTGATTAATAAGACCGAAGACTCAACCATTCTGGTTGCACTTGCAACTTCTCCTCTAAAATCAGCATAACCGGGAGTATCAATTAAATTAACTTGCTTATTATTCCAGTTGAAGGAAAAATAGGAACTATTAACTGAATATTTATGCTCCTTTTCTTCCGGTATGAAATCTGATTTTGTGTTTCCTTCATCTACTGAACCAATTTGTTCAATTAAGCCTGCATTAAATAAAATATCCTCTGTTAAAGTTGTTTTTCCCGCACCACCATGGGAAATAAATGAAATATTTTTGATATCTTCTGTTTTGTAATTACTCAAAATTTTACACCAACCTTCCTGAATTCTGATATTAAGAATACTAAATCATACTCTTTTTTTAATTCTAGGTTTCACAGTATAAATCCTGCTTATAAACAGGAATTTATTTTAATTATTCTGTAAATTTTAAAAGTTTTAAAATTCATTATGAAAAACAAATTCATCTTTATCTTTACGAGGAGGCCTCCTTTTTTCATCTTTAGCCTGTTTCTCAGATAATATATCTTTGCTTTCATTAGAATGTTTTCCTATTATCACTAGAGTAATTAATCTATATTCTTCAGGGATAGAAAGTACACTTTTGGCTTTCTTTTCATTATATCCAGCGATAGCATGAGCAACTAGTCCTAATTCGGTCGCCCTGAGCATTATCATTGATGTAGAAAGTCCTGTATCAAAAAGGTAATACTCTCTTTTTTTTATATTGCAATCATCTTCCCTTTTAGCGGCTACACCTATTACCATAGATGCAGGCTGGGCCCATTCATTGCCCTCAGACAAAGTTTCAAATACCTGATCAAGTTTATCTTCATCATGAACAAAAATATATTTCCAGGGTTGGTTATTAAAACAAGATGGGGCCAGTGAAGCAGATTCGGCCAAATCTTCTATTAGTTCATCAGTAATTTCAACAGGTTCCAATGACCTAAGAGATCTTCTCTTTTTAATCGCTTCTTTTACATCCATTATTTAGATTCTCCCCCCTTTATTTTATCACCTACATTTTTCCCTAACCGGAAAGCTTTTTCTATATTTTCATTTGTAGGTGCATATTGATTTTTAATTGTTGGTTCAACTAAATTAATATTGCAATTATCCGCAAATTGTTCTAATCTTTTTAATGAGCCACCACTCCAGCTATAAGTCCCTATCAATCCAAAATCTCTTTTCTGAATACCCCTATTTTCCAGTGCTTCAACTAAAGATAGCATAGGTGGAAACAATTCATTATTATAACTACAACTTGCTAAAATTGCTCCTTTATACTTCCAGATATCACTTATTAAATATGATTTGTCAGTCTTCGAAGCATCATGAAGTTTCACATTTTTAATGCCGGCAGAACTTAATCCTGCTGAGGCTTCTTCCGCTATTTTTTTAGTGTTTCCATACATTGTACCATATATAACCACAGCACCCTCGGCTGCTTCAAATGTACTCATTGATAAATATTTATCAATTATATACTGGGGCTTATCTCTCCAAACCGGACCATGTGTGGTTGCAACTATATCGATTTCTAAATCACTGAGGGTACCAATATGCTTTGCAGCAATTGGTGAATACTTTCCTACTATATTAGAAAAATATCTCATTATTTCATCTTCATAAAATTCCAAATCAATTTCATCATCAAAAATAGAACCTTTAATTGCACCAAAGGTTCCAAATACATCACCGGAAAAAATTATACCATCTTCCTGTAGATAAGTCATCATTGTTTCCGGCCAATGCACCATAGGGGTTATATAAAATTCAAGTGTCTTTTCCCCCAGGTCTAAAGTATCATTATTATTGACCTCCATTATATTATCTTCAATACCATAAAAACCATTTAAAAATCCTGTGGTTTTACTGTTACCAATTATCTTCATTTCAGGAAATAATCTTAAAAGTTCTTTTATAGATCCAGAATGATCTGGTTCCATATGATTAATTACTAAATAATCAATAGGTCTGTGATTTGTTATTTTCATGATTTTTTTTAGATAATCTTCCTGATAATCGATTTTTACTGTATCTACTAATACCACTTTTTTATCAACTATTAAATAAGAGTTATAGGATATACCATTGGGTAAAGGCCACAGGTTTTCAAATAACTTAGTTTCTCTATCATTTACACCTACCCAATAAACTTTTTCTGCTAATTTGTTTGAATAACTCATTTTTAATCCCCTTTCAATTCATTTTAATCTTTTATTTCAGATAAAATTCGTTTAAATTCTTGGGGTAATTTTGCTTTATATTCAACCCAGTTTTCTTCTTTTGGATGAAAAAATCCCAATTGATATGAGTGTAGTAAATGATGAGATAAATTAAATTTTGAATTCTCTTTATGCCCATATTTTTGATCTCCAAGAATTGGATAATCAATATAAGAAAAATGCACTCTAATTTGATGGGTTCGTCCGGTTTTCAAACCCACTTCAACATATGTATAACCACTGAATCTATCAATTACTTTAAATTCGGTTACTGCTTTTTTACTATTCTCTTTTACTACTGCCATTTTCGTTCTGTTTTTAGGATTTCTTCCAATTGGAGCATCTATTGTTCCACTGTTATATGGCAAGATACCTTTTAAAATAGTTCGATATAACTTTTTAGTTTTTCTTTGCCTAAATTGTTTTTGCAAGTTAACTAAGCTCTCCTGGGTTTTAGCTACTACAATAACTCCACTCGTATTTTTATCCAACCGGTGTACAATACCCGGCCTAATTGTTCCATTAATATTACCTAGTTTTTCTGAATAGGCAAGAAGGGCATTAACTAAAGTATCTGTTCTATTCCCTTTAACAGGATGAACAAGTAGACCTACTGGCTTATTAATAAGTATAATAGTTTCGTCTTCATATATTATATCTAGGTCCATTTCCTTTTCTTTTAAATCTAGTTCTCCAGGTTCTTGTTTCCTAATCAGGATCTGATCACCTGATTCAACTTTGTAACTTTTCTTTTTTTGAATTCCATTTACTTCAATTAAACCTTCTTCAATAAGTTGTTGGATATGGTTTCTACTAAACTCATTTCTTACTTTAGATAAAAATTTATCTAACCTTAAATCAGCATATTTTTTTTCAACATTAATTTCTATTTTATTCATTCTAAAACCTCTTCATTATTATCACATTTTTTTATATTTTATCATAAACCCTTATGATAAACAACTTGCGAAAAATTTAACATTTTTGTAAATAGTTCTTTATATTTATATTGACATATGTTATTATTACAAAGAAATATTTATTTTTTCGTTTAGAGGAGCAATCAAAATGGAGTTACAACTTACAAAAAGATCAAAAATAAGAGCTCAAGCCATTTTTATATTAGCTTTACCAGCTGTTTTAGAAATGAGCTTAAATACTATGTTAGGAGTAGCTGATACCTTAATGATCAGTCGGATCATTGGTAAAGAAGGGTTAGCAGCTGTCGGATTTGCTAATACAATATTTTTTGCCCTCATTTTTATATTTTCTTCTTTTAATGCCGGAGCTACAGCAATGATAGCTAGAAGTTATGGGGAAAAGAACTATGATAGATTAAATAGAATAATGGGACAAAATTTGACCTTAAATACCATAATAGGTATTATTGTTTTTTTCTTTACATTCACATTTGCTGGAAATATACTGAATGTTTATGATATTACTTCACAGGTTAAAACATTAGGAGTTACATATCTCAGGGTGGTTTCTTTTAGTCAACTATTTATGTTTGTTTCCTTTGCAATGGCAGCAAGCTTACGGGGGGCTGGAGATACTAAAACTCCAATGTATATCACAGGAGCAGCAAATATTTTAAACATCATAGGCAACTATGTTTTAATGACCGGATTTTGGATATTCCCAGAACTGGGTATCGCAGGAGCAGCCTTATCAACTACTATTTCAAGGGCTCTAGCTTCTATCTCTTATATCTTTGTGGTATATAATATAAAAAATAAACTGCAATTAAAGTTAAGTAATTTAAGGATTTCAAATAATATTTTAAAACCTTTATGGAAATTCAGCTACGCTGCTGGACTTGAACAACTTTCTATGCAGTTAGCATTCTTTTTAAACGGTATAATTATTTCCCTATTAGCCACTACTTCTGAAGCAGCATTTCGAATATTAATTAATATAGAATCTATTTCATTTATGCCGGCTATAGGAACTTCAATTGCAACGGCTACTTTAGTTGGGAAATACCTCGGAGAAAATAATCCTAAGGAATCTTTGAAAACAGGATTTACTGCAGCAGGGATGGGTATAATTTGGGGACTATTTATGGGAATTATTTTTATATTATTTCCAGAACAGATCATCCGGATCTTTACTACTGAAACTGTGGTAGTAGAAGCTTCTATAAAAACTCTAAGAGTTGCCGGATTAAATCAAGCCCCTCTGGCCTTTATGATAATCATGGCAGGAGCTTTAAGAGGAACCGGTGACACAAAAGGAGTCATGATTATAACAGCGATGAGATTATGGTTGGTATTTGTTCCCTTAACATATCTCTTTACGATTCTATTAAATCAAGGAGTGGTAGGAGTATGGTATGCAGAGATAACTTCTTTTATAATTTTCTCAATAGTTATTTATAAAAGATTTTATGCAATGGAATGGGCGGAGATAAGAATGTTTGCATAAAAAATTATTAAATTATAGAAAAGAAAAGAGGGGTTAATTAACCCCTCTTTTTATTTATCTATTCATTTTTTAAGACAGTTGCACATCTTTCACATATATCTTCATATTTGTTGTCCTCTCCCACAGTTGGGCTGTACTTCCAACATCTTTCACATTTTTCTCCTTCAGCTTCTTCGACATATATTTTAATTTCTGAATTTTCGCCCAAATGGGTGGGGTTATCCATTTTATCTATTAACTCGACCTGAGAAACAATGAAAAAATCCGGTAGTTGTTCAAATTCGGCTTCTAGAAGATTTTTAATCTCTTCATTTTGTCCACTGATTTCTACCTTTGCTTCTAATGAATTACCAATAATTTTTTCATTTCTTGCTATTTCAAGGGCTTTAGATACATCTTTTCTGACATCTAAGAGCTGGTCCCATTTATTCATTAATTTATCATTTACATACTCCTCAGTAAAGGAAGGCCAATCACTTAAAAATACACTTTTTTCTAAATCGGCTCTATCTAATGTTTTCTGCCATACTTCTTCAGCTGTGTGGACAAGTACAGGAGAAACAACTTTAAGAAGTGTCATTAAAATGTCATATAAAGTACTTTGAGCTGACCTTCTACTCATAGAATCAGTGCCGTCTGTATAGAGTCTATCCTTAATAATATCCATGTAAAGAGAACTCATCTCAACTGTACAGAAATTATGAATGTCATGATATACTTTATGGTACTCATAACTTCTATATGCTTGGTTTACTCTCTCAGTTAATACTTTTAGTTTAATGCTAATCCACTGATCTATTTCTTCTCTATCTTCAAAATCAACATAGTGTTCTTTTTTATAAAAGTCAACTGTATTTCCTAAAATAAATCTAAATGTATTTCTTATTCTCCTGTAAACCTCTGAATTTTGCTTTAATATCTTATCAGACACTCTAACATCATCTTTAAAGTTTGAAGATGCGACCCATAATCTCAATATATCAGCTCCATACTGATCCACTATTTTGTGAGGAGAAATCACATTGCCTTGAGATTTTGACATCTTATTTCCCTTCTTATCAACAGTAAATCCATTTGTAACTATTTCCTGAAAGGGGGCCTTACCTTCTGTAGCAACAGCAGTCAACAAAGATGAATTAAACCATCCACGGTATTGGTCAGTACCCTCAAGGTAGACCTGAGCCGGCCATAAAAGGTTCTCCCGTTGTTCTAAAACCGCTTTATGACTGGAACCAGAATCAAACCATACATCCATAATATCTTCTTCTTTAGTAAGATTACTACTATCACAACTTGGACATCTATAACCCTCTGGTAAAATATCCTTAGCTTCATTTCTATACCAAGAATTAGATCCTTCTTTTGCAAAAAGTTCTTTAACTGCATCTAAGGTTTCATCATTTATAATCGATTCATTACAGTCTTCACAGTAGAAAATTGGAATTGGTACTCCCCATTTTTTCTGTCTAGAAATACACCAATCAGTTCTTTCAGAGACCATATTTTCCATTCGTTTTTCTCCCCAAGAAGGGAACCATTTTACATCACGAATAGCTTTTAGAGTATCTTCTTTAATATCTTCTATGGAAGCAAACCACTGGTCTGTAGCTCTAAATACTAAGGGGCCTTTACATCTCCAACAATGTGGGTATTGGTGATCGATGAACTTTAAAGACATCAATAAGTTTTTTTCTTTTAACATATCAGTAACTTTTATATTGGCTTCATCATAATGTAGTCCTTCAAATTCTTTAGCTTCTTCAGTAAAATAACCCCGACTGTCCATAGGGGCATAAACTTCTAATCCATACTCTTGACCTACTATAAAGTCATCATGTCCATGACCGGGAGCTGTGTGAACACAACCAGTACCTTCCTCAAGTGTTACATGTTCTCCAAGTATTACTAAGGACTTCCGAGGCATGATAGGATGATCAGTTTGAATATTTTCTAATTCTTCGCCTTTAAAAGTTTCACTTACCTCTTTATAATCTTCAATTTCTACTCTTTTCATGACCTCGCCAACTAATTTTTCTGCCATTACTAATTTATCATTATCTACTTCAACTACCACATAATCAGAATCCGGATGAAGTGTTATAGCTAAATTTGAAGGTATTGTCCAGGGAGTGGTAGTCCAAATAACCAGATAACTATCTTCAGAACTTAAGTTTACTCCTCCCACCTCAACTTCTTCTGCAAAAGGAAATTTAACAAAAATTGAAGGAGTTCGGTCCGTATGGTATTCCACTTCAGCTTCTGCTAAAGCTGTTTCACAACTTGGACACCAGTGTACGGGTTTCTTACCCTTATAGAATAAACCTCGCTTTGCCATTTCACCGAATACTTCAATTTGTTTAACTTCATATTCAGGATTTAAAGTTAGATAAGGATTGTCCCATTCTCCCCAAATGCCCAACCTTTTAAATTGTTCTCTTTGTCTATCAATATATTTAAGGGCATAATCTCTACATTTTTCTCTCAGTTCTGCCACTGAAAGTTCTTTTATCTTATCACCCATCTCTTTGCTAACCTGGTGTTCAATTGGTAAACCATGTGTATCCCACCCAGGTACATATGGGGAATAATATCCTTTTAAAGTACTATATCTTGTAACAATATCCTTTAATACTTTATTTAAAGCATGCCCTATATGAATATCTCCATTTGCATATGGAGGGCCATCATGTAAAATAAAAGGCTCATTTCCCTTTCTGTTTTGAACTGCACGTTCATACACATTTTCCTTCTGCCATAATTCTTGAAATTCTAGTTCTCTTTCACTTAGATTAGCACGCATCGGGAAATCACTATCTGGTAAATTAATTGTATCTTTATAACTCATTTTAATAAACCTCCTAAACTTTTTTAACAATAAAAAAAGGCCATTCCACCCTTCAAGGGGCGAAAAGACCGCGGTACCACCCTAATTTTTACTTAGTGTACTTTAACGCAGTTATCACGAGTTAACCTACTAAAGTCAGTTAACCAGCTCAAGAGTGATCTTTATTACTATAATTGATTACCGGCTTCCACCAACCCGGCTCGCTATAATATTATTATAGTAATTACTGTCTCCGTCTTCGCCTTTGAATTTCAATTTTCTTATATTATAAGTTATTTAACATTTTTAGTCAAGTTATTCGGTTTCATCTGGTGCTTTGGTTCCTTGCTTTTCTTCGGAAGTTTCTAATTGTTCAATCTGTTTTTCATATTTATCTAAATTAATTTCTTCGTCTTCCTCCAATACATCTAATTGACTTTCCAGAAGATTACGTAATCTTATTTTAAAGAAAGTTTTAGTTTCTTTCAGTTTTTCTAGCTTCTTATATTCTTCAGCCAAATCTTTTTTTACTTGTTCCCTCATCTTCTTAGCTTCCATATCAGCTTTTTCTATGATCATATTTGCTTC
Organism: Halanaerobiales bacterium; assembly: GCA_046482435.1. GTDB lineage: Bacteria > Bacillota > Halanaerobiia > Halanaerobiales > M55B127 > M55B127. The sequence continues at coordinate 10,848 of JAWOEZ010000069.1, read as the reverse complement.
TTCTCGGGCCTGTTGAGTCTGTTTATCAGCAATTTCTTCAATACTTTTTAAGGTGTTTTTTAAATTCTCTTCTATATTTTCATAACTTTTAAGTTTCTCTTTTAATCTTTCATTCTTATCCTGTAAGTCTTTATTTTTCTGTAACATTCTTTCAAATTCTACACCTAAGTCATCTAAAAATTCTTCAACTTGGCTCTTGTTATATCCTAAAGCGGATACTGTAAAATCCTTATTATAGATATCCAACGGATTAATTTTCATAAAAATAGCTCCTCCTTAAATAATTTTTAAAAATATCTCAGTTTATGTATACCTTTTCAACAACAATTTTATTCTTCCTTTATTTGATAGTCCTCTTTTTTCTGCAATTTCAACTCTTCCTCGGTTTCTTATTGAAATTAAATCACCAACTTCTACTTCACTGGCAGGGTCAGTGACAACCTTATAATTTAATTTAACCCTATTATTTTTAATATCACGAGATATTTTATTACGACTATCACCAAAACCAGAACTTGCAACCGCGTCTAATCTCAAAGAAGCAACTGTAGTTGGTATTTCTTTCGTATGTTTAGTAGGAATTACAAGTTCATCTTTTCCAACTTCACTAATTTCAATTGGAACTTCATTTACTTTTTTGAAATTTAGTTTAACAAAATCAAGAATCTCTTTTGCAATAATTATCTGTCCAAAATCATTATGAACTAATATATCTCCTATCATTTCACGTTTTATTCCTAAACCCAAGATTGCTCCTAAGAAATCTTGATGGCTTACATCTTTAAAGTTAAAGTTTCCTTCAACTTTAATAATTGAAATAGAAGTCTCAACATGATCGGGAAATAAGTAATCCGGGAACACTACAAGTCTTTTCCGCTCTGCACTTTTATATCCACCTTCTTTAATAAAGTTTATCCCATTTATTTGTTTGATTAAACCTAATGCTATTTTTCTTTCGTGCGGATTCAAAAAATTTGTCAGTGCAGTAGATTTTCTTTCTAAAACCTTTTTTATTTTATCGAGAACAAAATCTCCTAATAATCGATCATCCTCATCGTGAAGATGAGATAATAATTTTTCTTTATCGAACATCTACTTCATTCACCTCTAACTTTATATCCCGTAAATAAGGCTTCTTAAAAGACTTATTACAAAGTTCCTGACAATTGAAAGAGCAAAAATTGCAATTAATGGAGATATATCAATCCCTAGACTGCCAGTAGGTATAAGTCTTCTAATAGGACCTAAAATTGGTTCAGTAACACTATAAGTTATTCTCAATAATTTTCTCCACTGGGGATGATCTAGATCAGGTCTCACCCATGAGATTATTACTCTGAAAATAATTAACCAATTTACTATAGTAAATAGGGTGCTAACCAACCATATCAACATACTCATTATTTATAACAACTCCTTTATTCATCTTACTTTAATAATATTTTCTTTTTCCAAATATTGCTGTTCCAACCCTAATTATTGTTGCGCCTTGTTTTATAGCGATATTATAGTCATTAGACATACCCATCGAAATTTCAGTTAATTTATGCCCTTTTTTATTGAGGTCCTCTACAAGAGACTTCATCCCTTGAAAATATTTTTTGGTTTCTTCTATTTCAGCTTCATAAGGAGTTATTGTCATAAGACCATTAACAATAAGGTTGTTTTTCTTTTCTACCTCATTTAAGACTGTATCTATTTCCTCCTTAGAAAAACCAAATTTATTGGAATCCTTTGCTATATTGACCTGTAAAAGTATTTTGATAGTTTTATTAAACTTTTTTGCTTCTTTATTTACTTCTTCTGCAATTTCTAAACTATCTATTGATTCAATCATTTCTAATTGTTCAATCTTCATTAAGTATTTTACCTTATTTTTTTGGAGATGTCCAATAAAATGCCACTTTATATCCTGGTCATAAAAAAGTTCGTGCTTATCTAATAGTTCCTGTACACGATTTTCCCCAAATCTATCATGTCCACTTTTCATAGCCTCAATTATCTTCTTAGGAGGGTGGTTTTTTGCTACTGCAACTAATTTTATTTTTGATGGATTCCGATTTACGCTTTTTGCACTTCGCCTTATATTTTTATGAACTTCATTTAAATTCTCTTTTAGTGTTGATGACATATTAATCTTCATTCCTTCCATAATCAATATTATCCGGGTTTGTAATAACTTTATCTCCTATTTCTATATCTTCTACTATAGACCAGTTTTTTGAAGATTCAACCACTTTTATATCTTTAGTTTTTATTTCACCGTCAAAGGTATATAATAAAACTTTAGTTCCCGTTGTTGTTTTAAATATTGCACTATTGGGTACAGCCAATCCTTCATAAATATTTTTTATTAGTTTTATATTAACCCATCTTGTATTATTCCATTCTTTTACATAATAATTTAAATCCAGCAATAAATAACTGTCTTCGTCGTGTTCATACATTTTTTTGATTTTTGCTTTTATATAAGAGTTATTCTTTTTACTATTTTCTCTATCAATAAACACAATCTCATTTTGATTAAATTTTTGGGCTCTATCATTACCTAATTTTATCAATAAATATTGATCGTAATTATTTATAATTCTGTATAATATTTTATCTTTATCGATTTTATTACCCGATATATATTGCTTGTAATCTCTTTCATATTCATCATACTTCTGTAAAACTTGAGGGGTTATTTCCCCGTATTTCAAGGTCTGTTCTAAACCATCATGCGCATAGCTGATAATCCCGGGTTCTCTAGAATAGATATTATAGGTTCTGTCTCCATTATCAATATATGCTATTTTTTCGCCGTAAGCTACTCTCTCGCCTTCCTTTAATAGCATATTGACCTCTCCGCTAATAGGAGCTTTAAAAATATTTTCGTCTCTTATTACTAAACCTCTGGTTTCAAAACCCGAAATTATTTCTTTATAACCAATCCTTGTGGTTTTAATGTTGTCTTCCCTTAGAACAAAAAAGGAGACTAAACCGATTATTACAATAATTATAAATACAAAGTATTTCCAGCTAATAAATTTTCTTTTTTTTTCGTTGGCTTTATTTTTATCCATTTTATCCCCCGGTCACCTACTACTTGTCAAAAAAGCTGCCATTCTCCCTGTCTGGCCAACATCTCTGCGGTAAACTCCACTACCTTTATTATTACTCACTAATTTTATTTATTAGAATGAATTTGTACTGCAAATATTAAATCATCAGGAGATAAATTTAAAATATTATAAACTTTTTCTCTGTTCTTTTGTAATTTTCTATTTTCAGTATGCAAACCCATATTTAGACTTTTATAAGGAGGAGAATTTCCTCCAACTCTTGTTGTAAAGATTACTTTAAAAACATATTTATCTAAGTCATCTAATTTTAAGTATTTCAACTCATCTTTTACTTTAATTTTGAACATCTCATCACCTTAAAATTAAATATAAAAATCCCGATGTAAATACACCGAGACCTTTATATCTAAGTAATATATTCATTTTACTTTTTTCTCAAAAAAGCAGGGATATCAAGCTCATCTCCATCATAATTATCCATATCAAAATCACTTTCAATTTCTTCTTTTTCTTCTTTTTGTACTTGTTTCTTTCTAACTGAATCTCTATCAAATCCGGTTGCTATCACAGTTACTTTAACTTCATTATCATACTCATCATCTATTACTGCTCCAAGGATAATGTTTGCCTCTGGATCTGATACTTCTTGAATAACTTTTGCTGCTTCATTAGCTTCATGGATCCCTAAATTATTGCCACCAGTTATATTTATCAAAACACCCTTTGCACCTTCAATAGAAGCTTCTAACAAAGAAGATTCGATGGCTTTTTTAGCAGCATTTTCAGCCCTGCCTTCTTCACTGGCCATACCTATACCCATTAAAGCTGTACCTGCATCTTTCATAATTGTCTTGACATCAGCAAAATCAAGATTAATTATACCTGTTATAGTAATTAGATCAGAGATTCCTTGCACACCTTGTCTCAAAACATTGTCTGCAATTTTAAAGGCATCAATTAAACTTGTATTGGGTTCAGCCACATCAAGTAAGCGGTCGTTGGGAATCACAATTAAAGTATCAACACTATCTTTTAATTCCTTTATACCTTCCACTGCATTATCCATCCGTTTTTTCCCTTCAACAGTAAAAGGTTTTGTTACTACACCTACTGTGAGTGCTCCCATTTCTTTAGCAGCCTGGGCTATTATAGGAGAAGCACCTGTGCCGGTACCTCCTCCCATACCTGCAGTGATAAATACCATGTCTGCTCCTTTGACTGCTTCTCTGATTTCTTCAATATTTTCTTTAGCAGCTTCTTTCCCAATATCAGGATGGGCACCCGCTCCTAACCCTTTAGTAATACTTTGTCCAATGCGAATTGTCATAGAAGCATTAGAAGACATTAAGGCCTGAGCATCTGTATTAATGGCAGTAAAATCTACACCTTCTAAACCTTCTTCAATCATTCTATTTAAGGCATTATTTCCTCCGCCACCTACTCCAATAACTTTTATATTAGCAAATTGTTCCATTTCTGTTCCTAAATCAAACAAGTTATATACCTCCTTTTAAAAGAAATCTTGGAACCAACTTTTAATTTTATTAAAGAAAGATTCTGTTATTTCCTTTTCATTTTTCCCTTTAATTTTATTGGGTTCATTTTCCATTCCATATTCAACTAATCCAATAACTGTTGAGAATATTGCCTTAGGGATTTTCCCATCTTTATTTTTATATAGAGGGTCATCAATTACATCTGATAAACCATATACATAATCTGGTTTCCCTAATCTTACTGGTAAATCAAAAACACCTTCAGCTAGTTCAGCAGAACCATCTAGTAAAGATGCTCCCCCTGTTAGAACTACTCCTGCTGGTGTTAAGTCTTTCGGACCAGCAGAATAAATTTGCCGATTTATCATCTCATACATCTCAGTTGTTCTCGGTTCTATTACATTTGTTAATAGCCTTTGGGGTATCTCCCTTTTGTTTTCTCCACTAGCTGATAGTACTTCGATATAACTATCTTTTGCTTGTTCGCCATCGTTGGACAAATCAAGTGTAGTTCCATAATTAATTTTTAACTTCTCAGCTTCAGAAATGGGAGTTCTTAAACCAATTGCTATATCATGGGTTACATGATTGCCCCCTACCGGCAAAACATATGTAGCAACAATACTTCCTTCATGAAATACAACAATATCAGTTGTACCTCCCCCTATATCAACCAAAATTACTCCCAGCTCTTTTTCATCATCGGTTAACACCGATTTACTCGAAGCAAGAGGCTCTAAAACTATATCATCAACTTCAATACCAGCTCTTATTACACTTTTAACTAAATTTTGAATTGATGTTGATGAACCTTTAACAATATGTGTCTCCACTTCTAATCGGACGCCAGACATGCCAAGTGGATCTTTAATACCCTTATACCCATCAACTATAAACTCTCGCGGTATTACATGTATTATTTCTTCTTCTGCCGGCAAAGAAATAATCTGAGCAGCTTCCATAACCCGATCAATATCATTTTCTGAGATTTCTTTTTCATCCCCGGACACAGCTACTACACCATGATTATTTATCGATGAAATATGTGAACCAGCTATACCTATAAAGGCTGATTTAACTTCTATACCAGCCATTATCTGAGCTTTGTTGATCGACTCCCTAATAGAATTGCTGGCTTTATCTATATCTACAACCACACCTTTTTTTAAACCTTTCGAGGATGAAAAACCTATCCCAATAATTTCAAAATCATTATTTGATGTAACCTCGGCAATTATAGTACATATTTTGGTTGTACCGATATCTAATCCTGTTACTATTCTACGATTACTCACAAAAATTTTGCCTCCTCTCTCTTTAAAAAAATTTATATACTTTTTAAAAATATATCTAAAATATTATATGCACATTATTACAAATATTCAACGTAAACAATAAATTTCCTTTTATATTTACTTATTGTTTTAATTTTAAAACCGGTTTATTATAAACTGATATATCTACATAGTTTACTTCATAATCCTCTTGTTTGATTTGATCATCTATATTTTCTAATACTCTGAACTTTTCTGAAATATCATCTAACTCTCCTAAAATAATATCATATTTATCCTCAAATTTTAATGTTATATTTTTATTTTCATATATAATCTCCTCAGGAGCTTCTGCTTTTAAGGTAATATAGTCACTCAAATTCTGAATCAGTTCTTTCATATTAGGATCAAATTTTATTTTATTTTTCCCCTTTTCAATATTGAACCCTTTTAAGATGGGCAGAATTATTTTACGTTGTAATTCGTCTTGAGAATATACATGACCTTCTTTATCCAAATAATAATAATCGCTGTCTATTATAAACCTGAAAAACAATTCACTTTCATCAATCTTAAATAAAGCAGTATTAGGCAGCTTCCTTTTGAAATCGGCATTTTTGATATATTTTGCATCAGTAAGTTTTCGCTCTATTTTTTCACTCTTTAAATATATAATATTTTTATCTATATAATCTTCTGTAAAAGATATAATGAGATTTTCATCAAAAGTATTTACACCATTTAACTTAATGGTTTTTATCTTTAACTCAGGGGCATAATAAGCATAGATAGAAGCAGAAACAAATATTATCACTATCAATATAATTATTATCCCTAACTTATTTTTCAAATCAACCACCTGCTAGTGTTTCGCCAATTTTATAAACATTACCGGCCCCAATAGTTAATAACATATCTTTTGGTTGCAGCTTTTGAGATAAGTAACCTTCAATTTCTCTAAAATTACTTATATACTTAACTTCCAAATCCAAATCATGAGTGTATATTCTTTTTTTGATCAATTCATATAAATTCTTAGAATTAACATTTTTAATGGGGTCTTCACTTGCAGAATAAATATCTGTAAGTATTAGCTCATCAGCTTCATCGAAACTTTTGCTAAACTCATCCATTAAATTGGCTGTTCGACTGTAACGATGGGGCTGAAAAATTATATATAGTTTTTCTGGATCAATCCTACAAGCAGTTTTAATCGTACTAATAATTTCTGTAGGATGGTGGGCATAATCATCTATAATTACAGCATTATTGAATTTCCCCTTTTTTTCAAATCTTCTTCTAACTCCTTGGTATTTGTATAATCCTTCTTTAATATCTTCTTTGTCAATATCAACAATATGACTAACCGCAAAAGAAGCCAAAGCATTCAATATATTGTGTACACCCGGTATCTTTATAGTTATTTCATCCACCTTTTCATTATTGATATATAGTTCAAAACTACTCTTATAACTTTCTAGATTAATATTTTTTGCAGAAAATATTTCATCATCGAAGCCGAAAGTATAATAATCAATATCAAGTTCTTTTAACTGAGGATAATCATTTAAAACTTTACCCCAGATCACAAGTGAACCGTCTTCCGGTATTTTTTGAATAAATTCTTTGAATTTTTTTATTAAAGCAGCCTCACTTTTATAATAATTAAAATGGTCTAATTCAATATTTGTAATAACAGCATGTTTTGGTTTGAAAAAAGTTAAGGATCCATCACTTTCATCAGCTTCAGTAATAAAATACTTACCTTCCCCTATTTTAATATTTCCCCCAATTATGTCTAAATTACCACCAATCATAATAGAGGGGTCGAGTTTGGAATCAATAAAGATTGAGGACAACATTGAAGTTGTTGTAGTTTTCCCATGGGTTCCCGTAACTGCTATTGTCTCCTTATCTTCAAATAAATTTGCTATAAATTCTGCTCTTTTATATATTTTAATATCTTGAGTGCGGGCTTCTTTTAGTTCTATATTATTTTCATCCACCGCATTTGTATATACAAGGAGATCAACATTTTTTAAATTACTTTTTTTATGACCTATAAAAACCTCTGCTCCCCTATTTTTTAGGATTTTTGTCTGTCTATTGTTCTTGATGTCAGAACCACTTACCTTATATTTTCTATTTAATAATATTTTAGCAATACCACTCATTGATATCCCACCGATACCAACAATATGTACTTTTTCGAATTTCAAAACTATTCCTCCCTTAACAGGTTCAAAATAATATCAACAATATTCTGGTCGGCATCTAACTTTGCCAAGTTTTTAGAATTTTTCCTCATGGCTTGTAGCCTTTTTTCGTCATAAAGTATTTCCTTCACTAATTTATATAAAATATCCCCGTTAAATTCTTTATCTTTGACCATTACTGCCGCATTTTCATTTTCCATAAATTTTGCATTAACCATTTGATGACTTTCCGCAGAATAAGGAAAAGGAACTAATATTGCAGGGAGACCTCTACCTGTTATTTCGGCCAAACCTGTTGCTCCTGCTCTATAAATAATTAAATCAGCAGCAGCATATGCCCATTCAATATTATCTAAATATGATAACACCTTTATTCTTTTACTATATTTATTAATATAATTCTCAATATTATCAACTACATTTCGATAATTGGTTTTCCCCGTTATCAAAATTACCTGTAAATCACTTAAATCAATAATTTTGTCGATTGAATTTATAAAAGCATTATTAATTGTTTCAGCACCCTGACTTCCACCCATTATAAACAAAGTTTTATAATTTTTATTAAAGCCTAATTTATTGATTCCGGTTTCTCTTCTAGTATCTACAATTTTGTTCCTTATTGGATTTCCTGTTTCGATAATTTTATCCTGAACTTTTCCACTAAAATATTGAGCAGCTTCAATATTGTTAACTGCGATTTTATCAACAAAATAGGAAAGTATTTTGTTAGTAATACCAGGATAAATATTCTGTTCATGGATTACGGTAGGTATTCTTCTCAAATAACCACTTAATAAGACCGGACCTGTCACATAACCACCGGTTCCAAACACTACATCGGGCTCTATTCTTTTTAATAATTTATATGATTTATATACTGCTTTTAAACTAAAGAATATCGATTTAAACAATTTAAAATTAACTTTGCGGGGTAAAGGTAAAACATTCAATTTTCTAAAATTATACTCGGTTTTTTCAAGTATATCTTGTTCTATACTATTCTCACATCCGATATATACAATCTTCCATCCCATATTATTTAATTTGTCAGCAACGGATAAAGCAGGATATATATGCCCTCCTGTACCACCACCTGTAATAAGTGCCTTCATTATATTTAACCACCTAAGCTTGATTTTTTGATATGTTTAGCAGGATTCCTACAGAGAAAAGAAATAAAATTAATGAACTACCACCATAACTAATGAAAGGTAAAGTAATTCCAGTGATTGGTACAGAAGCAGTTACCACTGCTATATTTAAAATTGCCTGGGCTACTATCATAACTGTTATTCCCATGGCTAAAATAGAACCAAATCTATCCTTAGTATTATAACTAATCTTTAACCCCTTCCAGGCTATTACTAAATACAGTAATAAAACTAGAAGTGTAGCTAAAAATCCTAACTCTTCACCTATAATTGCGAATATAAAATCCGTACCTGGTTCTGGAAGATATAAGAACTTCTGATGACTATTACCTAAACCTACACCAAATAATCCCCCCGAACCTAAAGCAAGTAAGGATTGAATGATGTGGTACCCAGTATCTAAAGGATCAGACCAAGGGTCTAAAAACGCTAAAAATCTTTCTTTCCTATAAGGCTCCTGAAAAATTATGATTAAAATACCGGGAATACTTACTAATAATATTCCAAGCAAGTGCCATATTTTAGCCCCATTAGCAAAGAACATAATGAATACCAAACCCAATAACAAAGCTGCTGTTCCTAAATCAGGTTCCATTAAAATAAGCAAAAACATAATCCCAGTAACAATCAAAATCGGAAGAATGCCTTTTTTAAAATTTTTAATTAAATCATTTTTACGGGTGTAAAATTGTGCTATGTAAATTATCAAAGCTAATTTTGCAACTTCAGAAGGTTGACCTCCCAGTCCTCCAATTCCTAACCAACGTCTTGACCCCCCCACTTTTCTACCAATACCAGGAATTAATACTAAAGCTAGTAGAATTATAGTCATTAATAAAATTAATTTAGCATGCTTTTTAAAAAAGTGGTAGTCAATATTAATTGCTATAAACATTGCTATTAAACCTATAACAGCAAATGTTAGCTGCTTTTTTAAAAAATAATAGCTATCATTAAATAATTCCTCACCACGCACAGAACTTGCACTAAAAATCATAATAATACCTATAGCCAAAAGAGTTAATACTGCAAACAATAATATGTAATCAATGGATTTTTTGTTCATATGGGCCACCTTCTTTTACCTCATTTTAAATACTTTTTTACTTCTTTTTGAAAAGCAAGTCCCCGTTTTTTATAACTTTCATACATATCCCAGCTAGGACAACCTGGCGATAATAATATTGTATCACCTTTTTTAATCTTTTTAAGGGCTTCTTGGACGGCTTCATCCATATTTTTTACTATAATATAGTTTTTGAAACCGACTTTATCTAGTTCGTTTTTAATTTCATGCTTAGTTTCACCCAGAATTACTGCTTTTTTACTACGTTCTCTAATAGTATATGCCAAATCATTAAATTTCGCAGCTCTATCCTGCCCTCCGACAATTACAATTAATGGAGGAGATAAGGAACGCAATGCATTAATAGCAGCATGAGGATTGGTTGCTTTTGAATCATCTATTATAGTATATTCTTTATCATATATAATTTCCAACCGGTCTGAAAAAGCTTTATAACTAATTACTGATCTTTTAATATCTTCATCTTTTATTTTAAATATTTTAGTCAATAATGCATCAAAAGAAGAATTCAATATATTATGGTTCCCAATCAAGGGAATATCCTTAGCTTTTAAAA
>JAWOEZ010000057.1:0-3533 GCA_046482435.1 Halanaerobiales bacterium | reverse complement strand
CATATCCAAACTAAAGCAAAAAAAAATCACCTCAATTTATCTTCACCTAAATTAACTAAAAATTTAGATGTCATTTTCTTTAGACATTTAAGATAAAAAGTTTAAAAGTGGATCTGCAAATAATAATTTAATATAGTATTTATCAGACTTACTGAACTATTTTTAAATTTCTTTCCTTCTCTACCTTTTTCATATTGAAATAATGTATATAACTGTAGTTTGTTGTTTTAGTTATAAACTTAAAATTAATTTTGTTCTTCTCTTTCATTTTCCATATTAATATACATATATAAATATATTAAAGCTGCAGCTAAAATAATTTGAAATGTAATTATTGTTTTAAAGTAAATTGGATTTAAATCATGAAATGTAACTATACTTATTAAACTAAAAAGATTATATGTTAATACAATATATAACCCTATTTTTCCATATACCATTATAAAATATATGGAATCTATTAAAATAATTGTCAGTAATAAAACCAAAATATTTACTTTAATATAAGGAACGCTTATTAACAAAAGTAAGATAATAAAGTTATATAAAACAAAATGGCAGACAAACCGTCTTACTTCAAATAAACGCATTGTTATTTTTAATTCTCCCTTCTTAGCTATCTGTTTAAACTATGGAAAGTGTATTCTGTTATAATATGAAGGTATAAACTTTACATATCAACTATCTTTTTTTAAAAATGTTTCTATTTGCTAATTTTAATATTTTAATTTAAAGATAATTAAACATGCAACTTATTTTCTGATACAATGCAATGAACTGACTTGATTGTTATTTAAAGCAATATTTTAATTAAATCATAACAATTATTAATCTGTAGGTTGTCCAAATCCTTAATACCCTTGGTAAAAAGGATTCTAATCAAAATTGGAAGGACATTATATTTTGTTTAACTTTCATTCAATTTAATTTAACTTAGTTATTTATCATATATGTTTATATTTATGCATAACTTTATTAGTACCTTTATTAACAAATACACTTTATACCCAAATAGTCTCAAATCTTCTCTTAATCAGTCTGGCTTAAAAAGGGGAAAGTCTTTTTAATCTTTACTTTATATATTCTGGAAAACAGCAGTCATAAACTGTTCTCTTAAATCTTATTATTAGGAATTTACATTTCTAAATTATGAATAGAATTGCTGAAATAAAAAAGCAAAACATAGGACTTACCTAAAACTCGGTAATAATCCTTTGCTCTACTTTCTATTATATGGAAAATATTATTCAATTAATGATATTAAAAAATTGTCTTTATATTTATTATAACAGCAATTATACTGCAAAATAGTAATTTAAATGGAGGCGGCAGATGGAGTTAAACCATCATTGAAGAATTTGCAGTCACCGGGAGGGATATAACCATATATTCATCTACGCCAAATCAACGTTATAAGCATTGTTATATATTTCCATTTGTTAACTTTAACACCGTTTTATCAGTATTTAGGCACTCGTTGCGCAATCGGTTCTCTCTTATTGATCCTCAAATTGCTATCAGACTCCCCTGCTAATTCTAATAATTATATGTTTTAAATAATTATTTAAAGACAAAAAGTTTCTAAATATTTTCTATTGATATTAAATTTTTAGTATTAGGACATTTGTCCTCCCCTTACTCATTTTAGCCTTTTTTTACCAAATATATGGGGAGAACAAACGTCCTTATTTACATTAAAGAAATGACATATCCCAATCGGTATGATGATCACCTTCGTTTAATAAAAACATTTCTACTAAAGATAATACCGTATTAACTTCATCTTTCAAACCTTTAATATTTCCTTGCTCTGCTATTTTAGCATTAAGATAACCTTCTGATATAATATACTTTTCATTTTTCTTTATAAAATTTAATTCATATACACAAAGCCCTGTCCAGCTTCTATGTAAATAAAGTTTATCCTTCTCAAAATATATAAACCATCTGTCTTCCATACCTTTCGGAATAAATCCTTGCTTTATCTTATTATATTCTTTTTTGGAATACTTTTGATCAATAGGCAAACTAACCTTTTCTTCTGGCATATCAGAGGTTTTCCATGATTCTTTTGTTGCTCTAACTGTATTAGATTGATCATTTTTCCTATCCATAGCATACTCCTTAAATTTTAAAATTTTAATTCTCTTAATTCAGAAACTTCATTTTTAGCTAAATCTAATATAAATTGCTTTGCCTGGCTATATTGAGGAGTGTTTATTTTATTTAATTTTTTTTCAGCTTCAGCAAATCGACCTAATTCTCTTAAAAGTTCGCCCTTCATCATTAGATCATTATCGACATTCTCATCAAAAATATTTAATAATTTATTTAATAAATCAGGTATTTTATTTTTAATCTCTTGAGATAATTCGGCTTCATTGTTTTCACGAAAATAATCATTATACTTCCACCAGATTTGACGTAACAAATAACAAGTGTCTTCCTCAATGCGTATTTCTATTTTCTGCAATGAATCAATATATTGTTCAAAAGTTAACTCTTCCAAATATTCTAAATCAGTATATTTCTCCTCACTAGGATCAACCTCATCTATTATTTCAGCGTACTCTACCCAAAAATAGTTGTTGCATTTCTTACATATAGTAACAACAATACCATCTGGTAGCATCGGGGCCTCACGTTTTCCATCAGTCCAATATTTAGCATTAATAGTATTGCCCCACTTTAATGTCTCCTGTTTTAATTTATTATCACAATATGGACATCGGATTATTATATCCAAACCTGGTAACATAGAGTACCACCTCCTATTATGTTAATCTAATTATTTTTCATCTTTTTAATCCATAAATTGCATCTGTTCTATAATATAGTTATAATGTTCCTTTAAGGTCTTCATATGCGAATAACGGTATATCATATAAATCACCAAAATGTTTATAAATGACTCCTGAAGCTTTTAATAAATTACTGATTGAATTAATGTAAGGTAGTTTTATGTTAAGTTGTTGAGCCGCATTTTTTACTCTCGCATCTGGTACACAGCAATATTTGCCAGGAATATCCTTATATATATTTTGACATCTTAACTCTCTTAAGATAAGCGGAATCTTAATTCTCATCTTATTTTTACCTGCACCTAATCCCTTTACATTAGAAATATAATTGATAAAAATCTTATAATCACCTTCTAATTCAGATTGTTCCAGTGATTTTTTGATGTTATCCCATTCTTCTGCTAATTTTATTACACTAGAAAAGTAGTCTTTCGTGAACTACTCGGCATTGAAATACCGAGCTTCATAGTCGCTTGATCTTATGGGACATAAGATGAATTTCACCCGTAACATCGATCAAGTTACCTGTTCGGGTAGTCCATACCCACTACTCCTATCTTTTTACAGACTCGGAGATACTTTTAGTTTATATTTTAAGCTACAAATTTATCTTTATTCCAAGAATATTTGGTTAAATTATTTAAACCTTCAACCTTAAGGTCAATATCAGGACCTTTACGTCTTTGATGTAGATACTTTCTTAAAATATTGAAAGCACCTAATGCATCAGCA
>JAWOEZ010000103.1:0-17692 GCA_046482435.1 Halanaerobiales bacterium | reverse complement strand
CTGGCGATAATAATATTGTATCACCTTTTTTAATCTTTTTAAGGGCTTCTTGGACGGGTTCATACATATTTTTTACTATAATATAGTTTTTGAAACCGACTTTATCTAGTTCGTTTTTAATTTCATGTTTAGTTTCACCCAGAATTACTGCTTTTTTACTACGTTCTCTAATAGTATATGCCAAATGATTAAATTTCGCAGCTCTATCCTGACCTCCGACAATTACAATTAATGGAGGAGATAAGGAACGCAATGCATTGATAGCAGCATGGGGATTGGTCGCTTTTGAATCATCTATTATAGTATATTCTTTATCATATATAATTTCCAACCGGTGTGAAAAAGCTTTATAACTAATTACTGATCTTTTAATATCTTCATCTTTTATTTTAAATATTTTAGCCAATAATGCAGCAAAAGAAGAATTCAATATATTATGGTTCCCAATCAAGGGAATATCCTTAGCTTCTAAAATCCTTTTTTTGATTCCTTTTTCAAGATAAAAGATATTTTCATTATCAAAATAGATTCCTTTTTCAAATACATTTTTACTTGAAATTTTATAGATTTCAGGAGATATATTTGTAAGTTTATTCCTGATAAATTTATCATCAAAATTTATCAAAGCAATGTCATTATTGGTTTGATTTTCAAATATTCTTCTCTTAGCCTGCCAATAATTTTCTACAGAGTTATGTCGGTCCAGATGGTCAGGGGAAAAATTTAAAAACATACTAACTTGAGGATGAAAAGTTTTAATATTTTCCAATTGAAAAGAACTTAATTCTACAACCAGCCAGTCCTCTTCATTTAAACCGACAATTTCTTTAATTAAAGGTGAACCGATATTTCCTCCAACTCTTACTTTGCAATTCAAGTTTTGTTTTAAAATGTGTCCTGTTAAAGATGTAACCGTTGTTTTACCATTAGTTCCAGTAATACCAATAATATTAGCCTCTGTAAGTCTAAACGCTAACTCTATTTCACTTATTACTTCAATTCCTTTATCTTTTGCTTTTTGGATTATAGCCAAATCGGAGGGGACCCCCGGACTCAAAACAATTAAATCTGTATCAAGTATTTTATTTGAATGACCACCAAGATCATATTGAATATTATCATATTTATTTAAAATAGCAAGCTGAGGATGGAGTTGGTCGGCTGTTTTAATATCACTAATTATAATCTTGGCCCCGAGTTCTCTCATCTGTTCAGCTACTGCAATACCTGTCCTTTCACTTAATCCTATAATAGTTACAGTTTTATTTGCATAATTCTCCATTTTTATTCCCCTATACTGAAATTATTATACCAAGAGCTGAAAATAGGATAGAAACAAGTGTAAATCTATAAACTATTTTAGTTTCACTTAACCCTTTTAACTCATAATGATGATGAAGGGGAGACATTAAAAACATACGGTCTCCATCTGTAAGTTTAAAATATATAACTTGAATTATTACTGAAAAAGTTTCTACTACATATATACCTCCCACCACTATTAAAACTAGTTCTAAACCAGCATAGGAAAATAATACGGCCAAGGCCGCTCCCAATGTGAAGGCACCAATATCTCCCATAAAAATTGAAGCTGGTTTAGAATTATACCAGAGAAAACCAAGAGTTCCCCCCGTTATACTAAGGGCTAAAAATGCATATGAACTTTTTGAAAATATTAATAGTAAAATAAATAAAGTAATTGAAACAACAGCAGTTATTGATGAGGCGAGTCCATCTAATCCATCAGTTAAGTTAACTGCATTAACAACAGAAAGATAGGTTAATATTATTACTGGTATAATATAGATTCCTAAATAAACTGTTCGCTTTAGAAACGGTATTAATAAATATCTACCTTCTGGTATATAATAATATACATAAATACCTAATACAAGCCCTATTATAAATTGTAGCAATATTTTTTGACGGGCAGTCAATCCTAAGGACCTCTCTTTTTTAATTTTTATAAAGTCGTCACTGAAACCTATAATTGCTGTGGAAAATAGTATTAGCATATACATAACAATATCGGAGGACCAAGAACCAGTAATAATGACAGGAATAATTATTCCTGTTATTATCAAAATACCGCCCATTGTAGGAATGCCTTCTTTTTTATAATGTGTACTTGGTCCGTCTTTTCTAATTTTTTGACCAAATTTATATTTTTTAAATGTTTTAATAAAAAAAGGGCCTACAACTATAACCCATATAAAAGGAAATATGAAGTATATTAGTGACTTAGTTAAATAATTCATTTTATCAATCCTTATCTTTTAAAAAATCTTGATAAACTGATTCCATCTGTATCCCCCGCGAGCCCTTTAACAAGATTACATCATTCTTTTCAGAAATATTATTTAAATATTTAGAAATATCTTTTTTATTCTCATAATATTTCACTTCGCTTTTATTCATTCCTGACTTTACAGCTGACTTAGAAATATATTCACCTAATTGACCTGTTGTTAACAAATAATCAACCTCAATCTGAGAAATAAATTCTCCAATTTCTTTATGGGCCTTCTCCTTTATTTCTCCCAGTTCAAGCATATCTCCCAGAACTGCTATTTTTTTATTCCCAGGAATTTCAATAAGCATTTTAAGTGCATTTTTCATGGAAGAAGGATTTGCATTATAACAATCATTTATAAATTTAATTCCGCTTATATCTTTTATTTCTGATCTTAAACCAGTCAAATTTATATTTTCTAAGGATTTTTTAATTAAATTCCATTCAACATTTAGATGCCTTGAAACTGTGACTGCAGAGACAATATTGTATAGGTTATGTTTTCCATAAAGATTAGTTTTAAAATTATATGAAATACCATCCTTTACTATTTGAAAAATCATTCCATCTTTTGTGTACTTATAACTCTTAATATAAAAATCAGCTTTTTTATCGAAACCAAAATACGCCACTTTTATGTCTTCCTTCAATAAGCCGTTTAAAATTGGGGTATATTTATTATCATAATTTAATACCGCTAAACCATCTTCATCTAAGGATTCAATAAGTTCTCCTTTAGCCCTTGCTATACCTTCTATAGAATTGAAAAATTCTATATGAGCTCGTCCTACATTCGTTATAATGCCAATTTGTGGATTAGCTATCTTAGAAAGTAATTTTATCTCCCCAGACTGACTCATTCCCATCTCCACTATAAAAATGTCTTCCTCCCCATTTAATCTCAATAGAGTTAGGGGAACTCCGATCTGATTATTTAAATTTCCTTTATTTTTTTTAACCTTAAATTTTTTCTTTAAAATACTAAACAAAATATCTTTAGTTGAAGTTTTACCTGAACTTCCAGTTATACCGATAATCTTTACATTATTATGATTGCTTCTATGAAACTTTGCCATCTCCTGTAAAGCCTCAGTAGTATTATCTACTTTTATAATAATCGGAAAATTTAATTCAATATCTTCCTCAATAATAACAGCCTTTATATCTATTTCTGGATTATTATTTAGTATATGATGGGCATCAAAATTTGGACCTTTTAAGGCAACAAAAATATCCTCACCATTTAATTTCCTTGTATCTGTAGAAACTCCTTTAAGAATTTCATTCAGATTGCCCTTAATTAACTTTCCTTCTAAAGCTTTTAGTAATTCTTTAACACTATATTTAAACATCTTTATATTCACTCTTTATCTCTTTAATAGCTCTTTTTGCTACTTCTTTATCATCAAAATCGATAGTTTCATCTGCAAATTCCTGGTAGGTTTCATGTCCTTTGCCAAATATTATTAATAGATCACCTTTTTGTGCTTGCCCTACAGCTTCATAAATCGCTTCTTCTCTATCTGGTACTATAATATAGGGAGTATCAGACTTACTGTCCTTGATACCCTTGACTATCTCGCTTATAATTGTTTCTGGATCCTCAGCTCTCGGATTATCTGTGGTTACAACCACAGAATCACCCTTTCTGACGGCAATATCACCCATAATAGGCCTCTTCCCTTTATCTCTTTCTCCCCCACAACCAAACACAATTATGATGTTATTATGGTCAAAATGTTTAACCGCTTCTAGAATGTTAATCATACTGTCCGGAGTATGAGCATAATCCACAATCACAGTATACGGTTGGTTTAAATCAACGGTTTCAAATCGACCGGGAATACCACTTACACTCTCCAAGGAATTTTTAATAATACTGTTATTTATATCTAAACTTTTAGCTACTCCTATCGCCGATAGACAATTATAAATATTAAACTTTCCTGTTAGATTTAAGTCAAACCTTAGATTATCTATTTTAAAGCTTACTCCTTTTAATGAAAGTTCAATATCTTCTGCTTTTAAATCCGAATTTTTATTTATACTATATGTAATAACATCATTTTCAGTTTGTTTTATAAAAAGATTGCAATAATCATCATCCACATTTATAATAGCTGTACCACCTTTTTTTATTTTTTTGAAAAGCTTAGTTTTTTGTGACGCATATTCTTCCATTGTATTATGGTAATCAAGATGGTCCTGAGATAAATTTGTAAATACTGCAGTTTTAAATTCCATAGTATCCACCCTATTTAAAGCCAAAGCGTGGGAGGATACTTCCATTACTGCATATTTAATATCATTTTCTCTCATTTCAGCTAGGAATCTGTAAATATCAGGAGCTTCTGGTGTTGTCCGCGAGGAAGTAATATTTTTTTCTCCGTCAAACACTTCAATAGTACCGATTAAACCTGTTTTATAGCCCCCCTTATTGAGAATTTCTTTTATTAAATAGGTAGTTGTTGTTTTCCCATTAGTACCAGTAACACCTATTAAATCAATATCTTGTAAGGGATCCCCGAAAAAATTTTTAGCTAATAATGGCATGGCAACTCTACTATCATTTACTTTAATATATGTTATATTGTCACTATATTCTTCCAACTCTTTATCGATAACTACTGCTTTTGCTCCTTTTTGAATTACATCATCAATATATCTATGTCCATCAGTTTTAAACCCTTGGACACAGATAAACAGATCACCTTTATCAATTTGCCGGGAGTCATATTTAATATCATGGATACTTTTATAAATATCTCCTTTAATGTAATCAATCTCCATATTATCTATTATGTTAATTAACTTCATCAAATCACCCTTTTAGTTTAAGTACAACCGTTTCATCGATGTCCACTCTTAGACCAGGATCAACATCTTGGGCAGCAACTTCTCCTGACTGGCCTTGAAAATTTAAAGATAGTCCAATTTTTTCAGCTAATTCCTCAGCCGTTTTTCTCTCCATTCCCCTAAAATCAGGCATCATTATTTTATGATTCGCAGTCATTATCTCATCTTGTTCAGTAAATAAAAATACTGTGGAATTTGTGTATACTTCAGCTCCGGCTTCAGGTAAATGATTTAAAATTTCTTTTCCTTCGCCAATAATTTTATAATTTAAATCTGACCCTTTTAATTTATTCTGCACTTCATAAATATCATTCCCGGTATAATCTGATAATTTTACTGTTTTAAGGTCGTTTTGTTTTTGAGGTTCCTCTTGAGAAGGTATCTTATAATATCTTATAAGATCATTAGCTATTTTCTTAAAGAGTGGAACAGCAGTTTGGCTGGCATAATAGGTCTGTCCATCGATTCCATAAAGAACTACCATTACTACAAATCTTGGATTATTTACAGGGAATAATCCAATAAAAGAAGAATCGTAAATTCTGCTATTATAATCTTGGGCTGTACCCGTTTTACCCGCAACTCGATACCCATCGATATAGGCATTAACTCCGGTTCCATTCCGAACTACATTTTCTAACAAATTAAGAGTTTTATTGGCCGTTTCACTTGAAACAACTTTACGAATTTCAGTAGAAGCAACATTTTTCTCAACTTTACCCTGCTGATTAGTTATTTTATCTATAAACTTAGGTTTCATCAAAACTCCATCATTTGCTATTGCTGAAACTGCTGTAATTAATTGAATGGGAGTAACAGATATTCCGCGCCCAAATGATATTGTAGCAAGCTCTATATCACCGATTTTATTATAGCTAGGTACTGAACCAGTAGCTTCGCCGGGAAGGTCTACATCAGTTTTTTCTCCAAAACCAAAGGCATCGATATAGTTATAAAAGGATTCTTTTCCCATTCTTAAACCTACTTGAACAAAGCCAGGATTACAGGAATTTTGTACAACCTCAGAAAAAAGTTCCACTCCATGACCATCTTCTTCCCAACACTCTATATATTCCTTTTCTACTTTAACCTCTCCTGAATCAAAAAATACATCATTTTGATTTACTACTCCTTCTTCAATAGCGGAAGCAGTAGTCATTATTTTGAAAGTAGATCCCGGCTCATAGTTATCAGTTATAGCCCGGTTTCTCCAGTGTTTTTGTTCATAATCTGAAAAGTTGTTGGGATTATAGGTGGGATAATTGGCCATAGAAATTATATTACCTGTATCTGGTTCCATGATTATAATAGTTCCACCCTCTGCATTGTATTCTTTAGCTGCCAGGGCAAGTTCTCTTTCCGAACTATGTTGAATCGATTCATTAATTGTTAAATATAAATTATTTCCGTTTTTCTCGGGTATGTGATCTATAATACTTTCGGGAATCATTTTCCCGGAACCTCCGCGTTCAGTTAAAATTCTACCCTCACTACCCTGTAACTGTCTATCATAACTTAGTTCAATTCCTTCTAAACCATTGGCATCAACACCAACAAACCCTAAAAGCTGACTGGCAAGTGTATCTCTAGGATATATTCTTTTATTTTCATCTATGAAAGTAATACCTTTTAAATCTAAATTTTCGATTTTTTGAACCGTTTGGTCAGAAACTTTTCTTTCTAAAAAGACAACATAGGCATCTCTTGATAATCTATCAACTAAAGTTTCATGTTTTATAGACAAAATAGCGGCAAGTTTTCCAGCTGTTTGAGTTGGGTTTGTAATCTGTTTAGGCAAACCCACTACTGTCTTACTCGTAATGCTCACAGCCAGTTCCTTGCCGTTAATATCAAAGATATTACCCCGATCAGGGGTTACTTTTAATTCTTGCATCCTTTGTTTTAAAGCCTTATTATAATATTCATCATTGTTGATAATTTGAATCCAAACAAGACGCGCTGTTAACAATAAAAAAATGAATGTAAATATAAAAAAAAGAATTTTAATTCTATTTTTGCGGCCTTTGTGTTCACTATTTTCATCCATTTATATCATCCTATTCAGGCGAATATGCTCTTGCAGTCCCTAAATTAGCTATAAAATTAGTAACTTCACTAAGAAAATAATTACTTTCGGGTTTTTCAGCAACTTCGACCTCTTCAGTTTTCAAAACAATAGTTTCCATTGATTCAGGCTCAACCATATCCAACTCACTACGGGCAAGTTGATCTACCTGTGAAAGAGAACTAGCATTTGACAATTTAATATTTAATTTATGATTCTTTTCCTCTAAAGCATGTAGTTCATTCTGCATCTGATCAATTTTATAACTCAAATTGTTAATCTGCAATGTATAACTTATATAGACCAATAATATTATAGCACAAATTGTTAACAAAATTAAATATATGTAGATATTTTTTTTGCTCTCTTCATCATAATCAGAATAATCCCCGCTCTTATAATTGTTGTATCCGTTGACATTATTATTGTAATTGTTTTCTTTGTTATTATTATACATTTAACTCACCCACCCTTCTCATCTTTTCTCAGCTACTCTAAGTTTAGCACTTCTTGCTCTATAGTTTTCTTTCACTTCTTCTTCAGTCGCTCTGATAGGTTTTTTATTTATAATATTTACTAATGGCTCTTTATCACAAACACACACCGGAATTTCAGGAGGACATACACAATCACTAGCTAATTCCCTGAATTTATGTTTAACTATTCTATCCTCAAGAGAATGAAAACTAATAATACATATCCTACCACCCTCTTTTAATCTCTCTACAGCAACTTTAATCATATTTTCTAATTGGTTAAGTTCATTATTAGTAGCAATCCTCAAAGCTTGAAAAGTTCTCCTCGCCGGATGTCCTCCTGACCTTCTGGCTGATGCAGGAATAGCAGCTTTAATAATATCAACTAATTCAAAAGTAGTCTCAATCTTTTTCTTTTTTCTATATGCTACGATAAATTCAGCAATTCTAGATGCCCAGTTATCTTCACCATAGTCATATATTATCTCTTCTATTTTTTCTTTACGATAATTATTTACGATATCAGCTGCCGTTAATTTTTGATCTCGGTTCATTCTCATATCAAGGGGGCCGTTGTTTTGATAACTAAACCCTCTATTAGAATTATCTAATTGAGGGGAAGAAACACCGAGATCAAAAATCATACCATCAACTTTATCAATATCATTTTTATCTAAGACTTCTCCAATATTAATATAATTCGCGTGTTCCAAAATTAAATTACTACTCTCTAAACTTTCTCTAACAGATTTAATTGCTTCTAAGTCCCTATCTAAAGCAATTACCAAACCTTCGTGATCTATATTCTCCAATAAAACAGCAGTGTGACCACCCCGTCCTAAGGTTCCATCCACATAAATACCATTTTTTTTACAATTCAGATATTCTATTGTTTCATCTAATAAAACTGGTTTGTGACCATTATTCATGAAATTATCCTCCATTAAATTCCCAGGTCTTCCATTGCAGAAGCAATTTCTTCGGTCGATTCTTCAGCAGTTTCTAAAAATTCATCCCAATTTTCTTTAGCCCACAATTCAATTCTATTGGTTAGTCCAATTACTACAACATCCTTTTCCAATTCCGCATATTCTTTTAAATTAGAAGGTATATTTATTCTACCCTGTTTATCTAAAGTTGACTCCGTTGCACCAGAGATAAAGAACCTAGAAAAAAAACGAGCATTTTTATTAGTTACAGGGGTAGATGCTATTTTTTTACTAAAAAGTTCCCATTCTTCCATCGGGAATATAAATAGGCAATCGTCAAGTCCTCTGGTGGCAACAAAATTATCACCGAGTTCTTCCCTAAATTTAGCTGGGATAATGACTCTTCCCTTACTATCCATTTTATGTAAATATTCACCTATTAACATCTTTATCACCTTAACCCCAATTTTACCACTATCTACCACTAATCACCACTTAGTATAATATTTCTATGTATCTATGAAAATTCCTTTAATATATTTAAGAAATATTAGTACTAAAGTACTATTTTAACATAAAAAAATGTGGGGTTTCCCCCACCTGAAAAAGTTTTTAGCTATTTTCATCTTCTTCTAAAAGGTCTCTAGCCCTTCTAATACTCTTATTTCCGAACTTGTCTTTTATAGAATCAATTACAATATTAAATTGACTTTTATTATTACTGCTTTCAAATAAAGAAAGTTGTTCCTTTTTTTTCGCTTTCAAACCTGCAATCCCAATTCCTATTAATCGAATTGGTTTTTTCAACTCTACTTTTTCTAATAATTTCTTGCCAAACATGTACAACTCGTCCGTACTATCTATATACTTTTTGATAGTTACTCTCCTGGTTGTAACCTTAAATTTATTATCTTTTACTTTAATAAAAATTGTATTTCCAATCAATTTTTTCTTTCTAATCCGTCTAGTCACCTTCTGAGATAATTTTAACAGGTGTTTGAACAATAAGTCCATTTCACTAATATCATTTCTAAAAGTAGTTTCATTACTAATAGATTTAGTCTTATTATTAACACTTACTTCTCTTTCATCTAGACCTCTAATTAATTTATATAACAATCTGCCATGCTTACCAAATAAATGTTCCAATTCATTATATTCCATACTTTTTAAGTGCTCAATTTTATATATTCCAATTTCGTTCAATTTTTTAGCTGTCTTTTTCCCAACCCCTGGAATTTTCGAGACCGATAGGGGGTCTAAAAAATTAGCAATCTCATCATTTTTGATGACTACCAATCCATCTGGCTTCTCAATATCTGAACCTATTTTAGCCAAAAACTTATTTCTTGCAACCCCAATTGAACAAACTAGTCCCGTTTCATCTGTAATTTCCTTTTTAATTTTTCTCGCAATTTCTCTAGAACTACCATATAAGCGGTGACAACCTTTTACATTTAAAAAAGCTTCATCGATCGATAGTTTTTCAATCTGAGGGGTGAATTCCAGTAAAATATTAAAGATTTGTTCAGATAACTCCGTATATCTTTTTCTCCTACCAGGTAAAAATATTGCATCAGGGCATAACTTTTTTGCCTTTGCAATAGGCATTGCAGAATGAACACCAAATTTTCTGGCTTCATAAGAAGCAGTAGAAACTACCCCGCGATTGTCCAGACCAACTCCCCCTACAATCACAGCTTTGCCCTTCAATTCGGGTTTATCAAGTTGTTCTACAGAAGCAAAAAAGGCATCCATATCCATGTGGATTATATCTAAATTATTTTTCATAATTAAATCCCTTTCTAAGTCTCATCCAGGGCGATATTTATCAATTTATCTATTAAGTTAGAATAAGTTAATCCTGTTGCTTCCCAGAGTTTGGGATACATACTGTATTTTGTAAATCCAGGAATGGTATTAATTTCATTTATATATATATTATCATTACAGAAGAAAAAATCTACCCTTGCTAATCCTTCACCTTCAATAATCTCAAATGCCCTGATCGCCATCCTTTGAATCTCTTTTATTATATCGTCATCTAAATTAACAGGAATAATTAATTTAGTTTTTTGGTCTTCATATTTAGAACTATAATCATAAAAATCATGGGAAGGTATAATTTCGCCCGGCAATGAAGCTTTAAACTTATTCTTCCCTAACACAGAACATTCGATTTCTCTGGTTTGCAAAGCTTTTTCAACAATTATTTTTTTATCATATTCAAAAGCCTTATTGGCTGCTTCTTTTAATTTAACTTTTTTTGAAACCTTTGAAATTCCTATACTAGAACCCAAATTAGCAGGTTTTATAAAGATAGGTAATCCATAACTATCAACAAACTCATTTAATTTGAGCATTTTATTGTTTTCATGGTTTTTAATAGTTATAAATTCAGCCTGTTTTAGTCCATTATAATCAAATAACTTTTTCATTATTCCTTTATCCATTCCAAGAGAACTACCTAAGACATTTGCACCTACATAAGGAATCTCTAATAGTTCAAAAAAACCCTGGATCTTACCATCTTCTCCATAGGGTCCATGGATCAATGGAAAAATCACATCATAATTATTATCTAAAAAATTTTTAAGTCCTTTTTTTATTATCTTAGAATTAGAGGGAGGAACCTGATCTATATTATCATCTTCTATTATAATTTCGGATTCTTCCCTACCCAGCCAATTACCATCTCTATCTACCGCTATTGGATATATATTATATTTATTTTTATTCGCAGATTGGTAGACAGATCTAGCTGACATTAAAGAAACTTCATGTTCGGCCGATTTTCCACCAAAAAGTAGTCCTATATTTTTTTTAGCCAATTAGAATCACCTGCTAACTAATTTTATTTATAATAAGCTAATTTCATTGCTTCTTTTACCTCGCGAATCGTTTCCTCTGCTATACTTTTGGCATGTTTTGTACCTGACATAATAATTTCTTCTACTAATTCTGGCTTTTCAATATATTTCTGCCTTCTTACTCTCATGGGGTCTAAAAGCTTATTTATCGCTTTAGCTAACCTTTTCTTGCATGCCACACATCCGATAGTACCAGCCTTACATCTTTTTTCTATTTCGGGAACATCTTCTTCATTAAAGGCCTTATGATACTGAAAAACAGTACATACTTCGGGATGACCTGGATCAGTTGCTCTAATCCGAGCAGGATCTGTCTTCGCTGACATAATCTTTTCTAATACTGTCTCTTCATCATCATTTAAATAGATAGCATTATCCAAAGATTTACTCATTTTGTTTTTACCATCTAAACCAACTAATCTTGGAATTCTACTAATCATTGGTTCAGGTTCTTTAAATACCGGCTCATATAACTGATTAAATTTCCTAACTATTTTTCTGGTTTGCTCTATATGTGGTAATTGGTCCTGCCCAACAGGAACCAAGTCAGCTTTACAAAAAGTAATATCAGCTGCCTGACTAATTGGATATCCTAAAAAACCATAACTCATATCATCATAACCATATTGCTCTGATTCAGATTTGATTGTTGGATTTCTATGTAATTGATTGATAGTAACCAGCATTGAATAAAATACGGTTAATTCAGCTATTTCTGGTATCATTGACTGGATCAAAATAGTAGTTTCTTCTGGATCGATACCTACCGCTAGATAATCTTCAGCTACCTGATGAACATCCTGAGATAACTTATCAGGTTCTTCAAAATTTGTAGTTAAAGCCTGTACGTCAGCAATAATTAGAAATGTGTCATATTCCTTTTGCAATTTTAATCTATTTTCTAAACTACCTACATAATGTCCTAAATGTAATTTGCCCGTCGGTCTATCACCTGTTAATATTCTTTTTTCTTTTTCCATAACTATACACCTTCCTTATTATCTTGACTAAATATGTAGTATTTGATAGTATATAAATTACATTGTAGCAATATATATTTATAAGGAGATTTTAAAAAAATGACTAAAACTAGAATGACTAAACAAAGAAAAACAATTTTAAAAGTTTTAAAAAATACAGATTCACATCCAACTGCTGATTCAATTTACGAAGAGGTTAAAAAAGAAATCCCAAACATCAGTTTAGGCACAGTTTACAGGAATCTGAATCTATTAGCAGAAAAAGACAAAATTACCGTTATTAATTATGCTAACGACCAAAGTCATTATGACGGTAACACAGAAAACCATTATCATTTTAGGTGTAATGATTGTGGCCAAGTATATGACCTAGAGTTAAACTTATTGGATAATAATTTCGATAGTCAGGTTGAAAAGCATTCTGATTTTAAAGTTGATAATCATCGTTTGGAATTTTATGGTTTATGCCCTGACTGTCAGTAGTTTATTATTTTATAATCCCTTAATAATATTATTAACTAAATTTTTAAACTTTGGTTTTACCCTCTGAGCTACTTTCATTACCTCTTCATGAGTCAGAGATTCTTCTTCTTGTTCCTTTACTATATTTACAACATCTGTTATACAGGAAATAGCTAGATTATCCATTCCTGCATGAGTTCCAGCAATTAATTCAGGGACTGTAGACATCCCAACCGCATCTGCTCCAATCATTCTCTGAAATTTACTCATCGCATAAGTTTCATATACCGGACCCGAAATCGCCAGGTATACACCTTTCATAATGTGGATTTCAGCCTCTTGAGCTGCTCTTTCGGCGACTTTTATCATTTCTTCAGGATGAGCATCTGTCATGGCAGGGAAGCGAGGACCTATTTCCTTGTCGTTTTGTCCTACCAAAGGATTGCTACCCATAAAGTTTAGATGATCAGTTAAAATCATTAAATCCCCTGGTTTAAAAGTTGTATTTAAACCACCTGCAGCATTTGTTATAATAAGTTTTTTTACGCCAAGCTCTTTCATTACCCAAACTGGAAAAGCTATCTCTTTCATACTATATCCTTCATAAAAGTGAACTCTTCCGTTCATAGCCATAATACTTTTTCCATGTTTCTTGCCAAATACTAATTCTCCAGCATGACCTTCAACAGTAGAAACAGCCATCCCTGGAATATCGTCAAATTTAATCTTGATTTTATTTTCTAATTGTTGACTGTAATCTCCTAAGCCAGAACCTAAAATCAAACCTATTTTAGGTTCAATATCAATTTTACTTACTAAATATTCTTTTGCTTTTTTTCTCATTTCTTTAAATTCAAGCATATCCTAAAACCCCCAGATTATTTTATATTTTTCTCAATTTCATTTTTTGCAAGCGTATCAACTTTTTCATTATATTGATCACCAGAATGTGCTTTGACTTTCTTTAATTGTACATTCTTTTTATCGATTTCTTGATCTAATTTCTTCCAAAGGTCTATATTTTTCACTTTTTTATTACCAGCTGTTTTCCAACCCCTAAGTTTCCAATTTTTTATCCATTCATTGATCCCTTTCACCACATAGTTAGAATCCGAATAAAGAACTATATTTTTATTTTTTTTAATAACTTTTAAAGCTTCAATTACAGCTTTAAGTTCCATTCTATTATTCGTAGTTGAAGGTTCAAAACCAGTAATTTCTACTTCTTTATCTTCATCTAAAATTATAGCTGCATAAGCTCCAGGGCCTGGATTGTTATAACAAGCCCCATCCGTATATATAATAATATTATCTTTATTATAATTATAGGAATCCTCTTTACTATCAAGAGACTTATAATATGGCTTAATATCTAAAATCGGTGTGCCGTCAATGGCATCAATACCTGTTATATGTATTTTATTTTCATCAATATACTTTAGACCAACAGTACTTAATCCTATTTTATTAGGCCTATTAGGAGTTCTTGTCGCAAATAATCCTCTTTTTTTACTGCTTGATGAATATGTAGGATTAATTATCATTTCTAAATTTTTTTTATCAATTTGATCTAAATAAAATATTACGATCAAATAATCATATTTTTCTAACCCCTTCAGGGCTTTTTTAAATTTTGCTTCAATTTCTAATATAAATTCACCCTCAGCTTCAATATCAGGTTGTCTAGGAATATTTTCTTGGTCTTTATATGGAGACCTTATTTTCCCAATTGGCTCAAAATTTATCATTCCTTATCCACTCCAGCTTCAAATAAATCCTCTAATCTCTTTGCTGCTCTTCTAAGATGAGGGATTACTATTGAACCTCCTACAACTAATGCTACGCTAAAGGCCTCATAAAATTCATCTTTATTAACTCCCTCTTCATAGCAACGATCTATGTGATATGTAATACAATCATCACATCTTAATACCATCGAAGCTACTAATCCTAACATCTCTTTATTTTTTGTGGGTAAAGCTCCTTCTTTATAAACATTTGTATCAAGATTAAAAAATCTTTTTATCTCCAAATTACCAGATTCAAATATGTTTTTATTAAGTTCTTCTCTTTTTTTCCAAAACTCTTTATTTGGACCACTCATTAATCCGTCCTCCTACATACAAGGTTTATGTATTATCTACCCCCACGTTTTTTCAGTATATAATGAATAATTTTTTTTTGCAAATACATAAACCATATTTTTTTATGAACTTTTTACTCCTTAGAATTTTTATTATTATTTTTATAATAATCTTCAAGTTTTTTGTTTAATTCTTTTTTCTTCTTAATCTTTTCTTCTTTTAATTTACCGGTCGGACCTTCTATTTTACTGTAATCATCTTTAAAAAAAGCCCCAATCATCAAAAACAAAACAGAAGGAATTAACCAAACAATAAAAATTACATAATAGATGAAACTGAGAGAAATATCAACCCCAGCAAACTCTGTTAAAAAAACCTCAGTACTTAAATATCCCAGGTTTTGTGGTAATATTAAGAGGCCTAATATTATTATAAAAATATTTGTTGAATATACAAGAATATAGTTTTTGATAATGATCCATATAATCCCGCCTTTTCTTTCTTCACCATTTTTGAGATTTCTAAATGAAAAATATAAAGGGAGCACCACGGGCCAGGAGATAATAACACCAATAGACCACCATACCCATTTATTTTTGCGCTTATAGGCATCTATAGCCACAAAGATAGTGATAGGTATAGCTAAATAATAAGTAAATATTAGAATTGATATATATAACATGTAACTCTCTCCTATCCTTATTAAAATTTTCATATATTCAACTAATTCCAATCAATATTATTATATTATAACTATGAAATTTATTCAATTTAATCGTCATTTTTAGCTAATGAAAGATTTATTAAACTTCATTTAATTTTATTAGCAATTTTCTTACACATTATTTATTTATCAATTTTTTTAGTAGAGCCACTTTTTTATTTAACTTTTTAGTCTGGTCTGCTTCTACTACTAACCTCAAGTAAGGTTCTGTATTCGATGGTCTTATATTAAACCACCAGTCCTTAAATTCAAGCCGATAACCATCAAAATCAAAAACCTTCTCTGGTTCTTCATTTTCATTGAAATATTCAACAACTTCTTCCATGATTTTTTGCTTATTATCTATTTTAAAGTTTATTTCGCCTGAAGCTTCATAATTATCAATTTTTTCAATAACCTCTGATAAAGTAAAACCCTTCATTTTTTTATAGTTGTTAATTACATTTAAAAAAATAAATGAGGTCAACAGACCAGAATCACAATAATAGAAATCTCTAAAATAATAGTGCCCGGCAAGTTCACCACCTAGCACTGCATCAAGTTCTCTCATTTTTAATTTAGCAAAAGCATGTCCAACTTTCCACATATATGGTTTCCCACCTAATTTTTTTATGTGCTCACTTACAGATCGGGATGACCTAATATCATGGATTACATATTGGTCACTTTTATCTTTTAGAAAATGTTCAGCTAAAATTGCAGTAATCAAATCCGGAGAGATAAAAGAACCATTTTCGTCTAAAAATATCACCCGGTCTCCATCACCATCATATACTATACCAATATCATAATTATCATTTATGATTTTTTGTTTGATTTCTTCCAAATTATCCTCATTCATAGGGTTAGGGTCATGGCCGGGAAAATCACCGTCCATTTCAAAATTTATATAATCAACTTTATCACCAAATATATCACTTAAAAACAATGATGTCATTCCATTTGATGCATCAATGATAATACTTAAATTATCAATAATAGGTTTGTGTTCCATTAGATAATTTAGATATTTATACTGTCCATGATACTCTTTAGTAGAATTTTTACTTTCCTCAGCTTTAATATCATCTAACCCTATCTCTGATTCATTGACCAGTTCTTCAAGTTTATCTAATCCGGTCTCATATCCAATCGGTAAGGCCTTCTTTTTTGATATCTTCATCCCATTATATTCTTTGCTATTATGAGAAGCAGTAATCTGTACTGATAAATCAAAATCCCCGTCTACGGTGTTAAAATATACAGAAGGTGTTGTCGCCAAACCCATGGTAAATACTTCAATACCACGTTCTAAAAGTCCTCTAGTTAAATATTCAAATACTTCAGGTGAAGATTTTCTAATATCATAACCCACAAGGACATTATCTGATTTTACAACATGGGGAAGATAGTACCCTATTTTATATACAGTTTCTTTGTCAAAATCTTTATTATATATTCCCCGAATATCATAAGCCTTAAAAATTCCCATTTTTTCACCCCTTTAAAAATTCTTCAAAATTAAAAGTACTCTTATTAAATTCAAAAAATGCACCTTTTTTAGATGCATTTTTTATATTAGTTTATATTCTATTTACTTTAATTGCTTATTTGAAAAAATCGGCTCATAATACCTAAATATTTAATATTTTGATCTGTACTTTCAACACTATAGATGCTAAAAATAACATAATTTGTTCTTGAAGTCCGTAACTTTAATATCTGTTCACCTACTACTCCTTCTAAAGCTTTTTCAAAATCAGTTTCAGCTTCAGATTGCATTTTTTCAGTTCCCCAATTAATGAACTGATCTTCGGTTGGATTTGTAATGGTCAAAAAAGTAGCCACTACAAATATTAATATCAAAAATATCATTAAATTTTTCATATAAATCATCCTTTTTTATTTATTTTTACTAATAAACTTATTTATAGTGTTTAATACCTTTGGACTAATTTCATCATTATCTTCAAG
>JAWOEZ010000092.1:0-22798 GCA_046482435.1 Halanaerobiales bacterium | reverse complement strand
TTTGCTGATTCGCTGTCAGGGTTCTAGTCTCCAAAATTCAGGAAACAAAAATGTTTTGCCACCCTTTTTACATAAAATATTTTTTAATAAAAATTCAATCATTCCTATCCTTGTTATTAGAGTTCTTGTATTACTTCTTCGACCTTGGCGGGTATAGCCATGTTGAGAGCTACGACAAGGACACTTCCCAGGTGCCAGGATTTTTTGTATTCCGGTTCTAGGGTTTCCTAAATATAAAAGGAATAGATATTTTTGATGTTCAATGAAGATTTTGCTTTTAATATAGAAGAGGGAATATATATACCGGGGGAATTTGGCGTTAGGGTTGAAGATATAGTGGTAGTGACAGATAATGGCAGAGAGTTATTAAATAAATACCCCAATGAAATTATTGAAATATATAAAGTTATCAGAAGTATAAAAACTTTTAAACTTATAAAGGAGTGGGTATGTTATCGAATTAAGTAATCAAATGTTATTAAAGAAACTATGTAATATTTATGGGGTATCTGGTTATGAAGAAAATATACAGAAGTTTATAAAAAGTAAAATTGAAAAAATTACAGATGAGGTTAAAGTAGATAGAATGGGAAATATTATTGCTTTTAAGAAATCAAAAAAAATTAATCAACAATCTAGAAATATAAAAGTGATGATAGCTGCACATATGGATGAAATTGGATTTATGGTTAAATATATTGACAATAATGGTTTTTTACGTTTCGAAACAATTGGAAAGTTTGATCCTAGAACCCTAGTTGCTCAAAAGGTTATTATCCAAGGTAAAAAAAATATTGAAGGTGTTATTTCTCTTACGGGGATATTAAATGAAGAAAACAAAAAAGTTGAAATGGAAAATTTGTTTATAGATACTGGATTAAGAAAGAAAGAAATAGCAAAGTATGTAAGTATAGGTGATATAGTATGTCTTAAGCAAAAATTTGAAAAGTTTAATGAAAATATTGTTGCAGCAAGAAACTTTGATGATAGAATAGGAATATATATTATGTTAGAGGCATTAAAAAAATTAGATAATTATTTTGTTGATATCTATGCTGTGGGTACTGTGCAAGAAGAATTGGGTGTAAGAGGAAGTACAGTAGCATCTTTTAATATTAAACCAGATATTGGTATTGCAATTGATGGTAGTTTAGCTTCAAATATACCAGGTCTTAAAGATGAAAATAAACATTGTTTATTAGGTGAAGGAACAGGCATTTATATTATGGATAAATTAACCATTTACAATAAGGGTATTATAGATTTTTTTATAAAATTAGCTAAAGAAAATAAAATCAAATATCAGATGAATATAGGAGGAGGAACAGATGCAAGTGCTATTCAGAGATCTAGAAAAGGTGCTTTAGTAAGTACAATTGGGGCACCTGTTAAATACATGCATACACCTGTTCAACTCGCGCATATTGAAGATATTGAAAATTCAGTAGAATTATTAAAAGTATTTTTAGAAAATGTTCATAAGTTTAGTTTATAAAAATAGTATTTAATTATATAAAATAATAAGCAAAGATGATTATTTTATTTAAATCAAAAATGTTTTTCATACAATTGATACTAAACCACGGGGAACCTGCCCGGATAATCACAGGTTATGTTCCCTATATGTCTGGTAAAATGATGAGTGATAAGATGCTGTATTTTAAGAACAATAATGACTAGATAAGAAAAGCATTGATGTATAAGCCGCGAGGTAATAATGTTATGGTCTATATACGTAAAGCTATTAATATTTCTTTAATTGCTGATGAAAGTAGATGGATAACGCAAGATGTCATAAAGAAATCAAAATATGAAGCTGAGGATTTATTAAATATAAAAATAGTAAAACCTTGTGGATTATCTTTGGTTAAAAAGATAGAAGCGGTGCTAGAGTATGTTGGATTACAATGTATTGTAGTTGGTTAATATGATTAGTAATAATGAAAAGGAGAGTTTTTATGAGGATAAAAAGAATCTTTCAAACTATTGATACCCATACTGCTGGAGAACCTACAAGGACAATCACAGGTGGTATTCCCTATATATCTGGTAAGACGATGAGTGATAAGATGCTGTATTTTAAGGAAAATAGAGACTGGATAAGAAAAGTATTAATGTATGAACCCCGCGGCAATAATGTTATGTCTGGTGCAATATTGACAGAACCCTGTGACCCTGAAGCAGATATTGGAGTTTTTTTTATTGAAGTGGGCGGTTATCTTCCCATGTGCGGCCATGATACAATAGGGGTTTCTACTGCTTTAATTGAAAGTGGAATTATAGAGCCTGTAGAACCAGTTACTAGAATAACTTTAGATACCCCGGCTGGTTTAGTTAATGTGAAAGTGAAAGTGGAAAACAATGTAGCTAAAGATGTAATCTTCACAAATATTCCTGCCTTTCTCTTTGCTCAAGATAAGAAAATTAAAGTTGAAGGTTTTGGTAATGTTAAAGTTGATATTTCATATGGTGGAAATTTTTATATTATAATAGATCAAAAAGTTATAGGAGAAGAGCTAATACCGGAGAATTCAAATAATATAATTAAAAAAGCTGCTCTAATTAAAGAAGCAGTTAACCAACAAGTTGATATCTATCACCCTGAGAAAAGTTTTATTAAGGAAGCTACCCATGTTATGGTAACTGGAGAACCCGTTACAGAAAAGGGAGATACTAAAAATGTGGTAGTAATTCCCCCGGGCTCTATTGATCGTTCTCCTTGTGGTACCGGCACTTCTGCTCGATTAGCAGCTAAATTTTTTAGGGGGGAACTTGTTAAGGATAGTTCCTTAGAATTTGAGAGTATAATCAATACTTTCTTTAAAGGTAAAATAAAAGAGACAACCAAAGTGGGAGAATTTGATGCAGTTATTCCAGAAATAACAGGAAGAGCCTATGTAATGGGAATAAATCAATGGGTAATAGATCCTGATGATCCAATTCAAGAAGGGTTTTTATTGGGAAGAAAAACAGATTAAAATCAGGAGGAATATTTATGACTGAGAGAATCAATAATCATCCCATATTAGGTAAAAGAGATGAAAAAGAAAAAGTAGAAATAACATTTGATGGAAATAAGTTAACGGCAGAAAAAGGGGAAATGATTGCAGCAGCTCTTTATGCAAATGGAATCAGAATTAATAGATATACTATAAAATATAATAAACCTACAGGTATCTTTTGTGGTATTGGTCAATGTACTGACTGCGTAATGGTTGTAAATGGCACACCTAATGTAAGAACATGTATTACACCGGTTGAACAGGGGATGGTTATAGAAACACAATATAGTTTAAAAAGAAGTGGTAAAACAAATGATTGAAAGAGAATTAGTTATAATTGGAGCTGGTCCTGCTGGTCTTTCTGCTGCTATTGAAGCATCTAAAAGAAATGTGGATGTCTTGTTAATAGATGAAAATCATAAAGCAGGTGGGCAACTTTTTAAACAAATACATAAATTCTTTGGTTCTGGTTCACATAGTGCTGGAGTCAGGGGGATAGATATTGGCAAAGAATTAATAAAAAAATCCAAAGATCTTGGAGTTGAGGTTTGGCTAAATAGTGTTGTTATAGGTGTTTTTTCGAATAAGAAGATTGCAGTAGAAAAAAAAGGAAAAGAACTTCAAACAGTACTAGCTAAAAAAATAATTATTGCTACTGGGGCTTCGGAAAAAGTAATTAATTTTGAGGGTTGGACATTACCGGGAGTAATGGGAGCAGGAGCAGCCCAGACGATGACAAATATACACAGGGTATTACCTGGTAAACGAGTTATGATGATTGGATCTGGTAATGTAGGACTTATTGTATCCTATCAACTTATTCAGGCGGGAGCACAGATAGTTGGATTAGTGGATGCCGCTTCACAAGCAGGAGGATATGAAGTTCATTATGCTAAAATAGAAAGAGCAGGGGTTCCAATATACTTAAAGCATACCATTTTAAGAGCAAAAGGTACTAAAGAGAAAGGGGTTACGGGAGCAGTAATCGCTGAAGTAAATAATAGCTGGAAACCGATTAAAGGAACTGAAAAAGAATTTGAGGTTGATGTAATTGCCATAGCAGCAGGTTTGAAACCATTATCTGAGTTAGCTAATATGGCTAGCTGTGAAAGAACTTATATATCTGAACTAGGTGGATGGGTGCCTCTTCATAACGAAAATATGGAATCTACTCAGGAAGGAATATATGTAGTAGGTGATACTACAGGAGTTGAAGAAGCGAATACAGCTTTAGAAGAAGGTAGATTGGCGGGGATAGATGTAGCAGAGAAATTAGAAAAATTAGGTTTAAGTGATAGTAAAAAAATCAAAGAACAAATTAATACAAGAGTAAAAGGGTTAAGGTTAGGCCCTTTTGGAGAAGGAAGGCTCAAAGCAAAGAAAAAATTAATAAAAGAATATTATAAAAATATTAAGAACAAAAACAAAAGTAAAGATTTCACTACAGGACCTAAAGTAGTTATTGAATGTGAACAAGAGATACCATGTAATCCCTGTGAAACAGCCTGTAAATTTGGGGCTATAACCATAGGTGAACCAATTACAAACAAGCCAAAACTTGATGAAGATAAATGTATAGGTTGTGGGTTGTGTTTACCTGAATGTCCTGGATTGGCAATATTTTTAGTAGATAAAAATTATAATGGGAAAGAGGGCACTGTTGCTTTTCCTTATGAATTCCCTAATTTACCTCAAAAAGGAGAAGTAGTAGATGCATTGAATCGAAAAGGAGAATATTTATGTAAAGCAGAAGTTTTAAAAGTAAAGCAGTTAAAGTCTTTTGATAAAACCCCTATTGTGACTATTATAGTACCTCAAAAATATGTTGATCAGGCTCGTAATATAAGGCCAAAAGGAGCTGGTCATAATGAAAGATGATATAATCATCTGTCGTTGTGAGGAAATTACTTTAGGAGAAATAAAAAAAGCAATAAAAAATGGTGCAAGATCCGTTACTGATATAAAAAGGAGAACAAGGGCAGGAATGGGATTATGCCAAGGTAGATCATGTGAAATTATAATCCAACGAATTATTTGTCAAGAATTAAATTTATCTCCAGAAGAAGTATATCCTGCGACTGATAGAGCTCCTGTACGGCCCATAAAATTTGGGATACTGGGAAGTGAATTTAATGAAAAAATATGATGCTGTAATTATTGGAGGAGGTGTAATAGGATCTAGTATAGCTTATTATTTAACTGAAACTGGATTGAAAGTAGCTTTGGTAGAAAAAGGAGATTTGGCCTCAGGTACATCAAGTAGTTGTGATGGAAATGTTTTAATAGCAGATAAGCAACCTGGGTTTGATACAGACCTAGCTTATTGTAGCCAACAACTATTTGAAGATTTAAGTGAAGAACTAGATAGAGATTTTGATTATACTCAAAGGGGAAGTATCTATCTTATAGAGGGCAAAGAAGAGTGGGAAATAGCTAAAAAATTTGTGGATGAACAAAAAAATAATGGTTATTCAATGAGAATGATGGATTATGATAAGGTTCATGAAGACGAACCATTATTAGCTGATGATATAATTGGTGGAGTCGAGATTGATTCTGATGCTTCAATATACCCCATGAGTTTAATATATTCATTAATTGAGAAAGCTATTAAAAATGGACTAAAAGTATATAATTATACAGAAGTTAAAGATATTCAATTATCAAAAGATAACAGAGTAGAGTCTGTTTATTTATCTAATGGTGAAAAACTTTTCAGTGATAATATTGTAAATGCTGCTGGAGTATGGTCGCCAAATATAGGTAATATGGTAGATATAGATATACCTATTAAGCCCAGACAGGGGCAAATATTAGTGGCAGAAAAAACAATTCAAGTTGGGAAACGGAAAATAGTTGAATTTGGGTATATGATGGCTAAATTTGGTCAAAGTGATTATCAGAGAAATGTTAATAATGTTTTAGACGAAGAGGGCATTGCCTTTGTATTTGAGCCTACTCAAGCAAATAACTTCTTGATAGGAAGCAGCAGAAGATTTGTTGGATTTGATACTAGTTTATCATTAAATGTTATGAAAGGACTAGCGGCAAGAGCAATACGATTTTTTCCTGTTTTAGAAAATATAAATGTCATTAGAGGTTATGCAGGACTTAGACCTTATGTACCGGATCATTTTCCCATTGTATCTGATGTTGAATCAATTAAAGGTTATTATATAGCTGCAGGACATGAGGGGGATGGCATTGGGTTAGCTCCAGTAACGGGTAAAATAATTGAAAATCTTATAACAGGTTCCAAATGGGAATTGTCATTAGATAGAAATAGGGTGCTAAGTAATCTGAGTTTTAAGCGTTTTAGAGGTTAATGAAGACCTCATTAAGTAATTAAAAGAAGTTTTCCTCTTTTTGAATAATTAAGCTACCCTTGGCCAAATTATATTTCTTGTTAAGAGGACTTACTTTTACAATTTGAGTTATGATATATTCATTTAAAACTGAATGACTTTTGATGAAGTTGTTAAGTGCTATTTAATGTTCGAAGAAGAAATCGGCAAATAGAGTTCATTAAAAGATTTATTAGAAAATCCTCAAAAAAAGGAGGTTAAAAATTGACTCAATATTCTAGTATTTTTAATGACGTGTTCGGTCCAATTATGAGAGGGCCTTCAAGTTCTCATGTTGCAGGTGCGGCTAGAATTGGTTTGCTTTCAAGACAATTATTTGATGAAAATATAGAAAAAGTAATCACAGAATTTGATAAAAGAGGTTCTTTGGCTACAACATATGATGGACATGGTTCAGATATTGGACTTGCGGGAGGTTTACTTGGATTTAATCCAGCAGACAAAAGATTGCCCAATTCTCTTAAGATAGCTAAAGAAAAAGAGATAGAGATTAGATTTGAAATAAAAGAATATGAAGCTCAACATCCTAATACATATAAGGTAAAATTATACGGAGATAATAATTTTATAGAAATCACTGCATTATCAACAGGCGGAGGAATGGTAGAATTAGTAAAAATTAATGATTTTGATATATCAATAAAAGGCGATTATTTTGAAACTCTAATTTTCGTTGAAACCAATAATGGAAATAATTTTAATTATATTCTCAAAAAAGTAAAACAGAAAATAGAAAATTTTGAATTTATGGATTATAGTCATAATAATAATCAATATCTGATAAATATTAAAACTGCTGAAACCCTCAGTGGTAGGATTATAGATCAAATTAATAATATTAGTCCTGTTCATAAAATTAGAAGGACAGAACCGGTTTTACCAATTAAATCTAGAAAGAATATTAAAATACCATTTAGTACTCCTAAACAAATGATTGAGATAAGTGAGGAGAAAGACCTAAAAATGTGGGAGTTAGCAACTTTATATGAAAGCGTTAGAGGAGATATTTCTAAAAATAATGTATATAAAGAGATGAAGAAAATTGTAGATATTATGCAAAATGCAATAGATAATGGTATATCAGGAACAGAATACAGTGACCGAATCTTAGGTCCCCAAGCATCAATGGTAAAAGAGGCAGAAAATAATGATAAACTTATACCTACAAATATATTGAATAATGTCATTACTTATACAATGGCAGTAATGGAAGTAAAAAGTTCTATGGGGTTAATTGTAGCATCTCCTACAGCAGGTTCATGTGGGGTAATACCGGGCTCAATAATTGGAGTATTTGATACGCTTGCTTTAGAAAAAGATAAATTAATAAAAGCTATGTTATCAACTGCAATGATAGGAATATTAATTTCTGAAAATGCGACTTTTGCAGGTGAAGAAGCTGGTTGTCAAGCGGAATGCGGTTCGGCTTCTAGTATGGCGGCTGCGGGATTAGTTCAATTAATGGATGGAACAGTAGAACAATGTATAAAAGCTTCCTCAATAGCACTACAAAATGTTTTGGGTTTGATATGTGACCCTGTAGCAAATAGAGTAGAAGTACCCTGTTTAGGTCGTAACATAATGGCTGCAACTAATGCTATTGCTTCAGCAAATATGGCTCTTGCCGGTGTAGATGAAGTTATACCTTTAGAAGAGGTGATAGAGACAATGTTTAGTATTGGTAATATGTTACCATCTGAAATCTGTTGTACTGGTTTAGGAGGCTTGTCGGTGACAGAGACAGCAAAAAATTTAGAAGAAAAACTAAAATAATATAAAAAAATTAAATTAGCAAATAATTTTAAGATTAAGTAATGAAGGGGGTATTCAAAGTGGAAAAATTAGAGGGAACTTTTGCGGTATTAGCTACACCTTTTGATGAAAAAGGAAAAATTAATTTTAATGGATTACAAGAAAATATTAACTGGTATATTCAAGAAGGTATACATGGTATAATACCCTTAGGTAGTACTGGTGAATTCACAACACTTAGTACAAAAGAGAAAAAAGACATTTTAAACTTTGTAGTAGATCAAGTAAATAAAAGAGTACCAATATGTGCTGGTGCTAGTGCTGATAGTACGGATCAAGTTATTGAGTTTGCCAAGTTTGCCCAGTCAGCTGGAGTAGATGGATTATTAATCCTTCCTCCGTATTATTTTAACCCTTTACAGGAAGAGATCATAAGGCATTTCAGGTTGATTAATAAATCAATAAACATACCAGTAATGGTATATAACAATCCAGGAGTTTCTGGAGTAGATATACGGTTAGATACTGTTTTAAAAATAGCGGAAGAAGAAAATATTAATTATATTAAAGAATCTACTGGTGATATAACGAGGTTGAGAGAAATTGAAAGGAAGCAAGAGGGAAAAATCAAAACATTTTGTGGTTGTGATGAATTAGCATTGGAATCATTTTTCTTTGGAGCTAAAGGATGGGTTTCAGTAATATCAAATGCTTTTCCGAGAGCAGCAGCTCAATTATTTGAATTAGTAATATATGATAATAACTATAAAGAAGCGAGAAAGTTATATAATAAATTATTACCATTTTGCATCGAGTTAGAAAAATCTGGCAAATTAGTACAAGTTATTAAATATTTAATGGATAAACGTGGTGCTTGTGGGGGCAAACCAAGAGAACCAAAGTTACCTTTAACAAAAAAACATAAGAATAAATTAGATAAAATGTTAGATAATTCAGGTTTATTATAACACATGGAGGTGTTTTAGATGCCTAATAAATTATTTGGCTATGCAGGTAAACAACTGAGAATTAAATTAAATGATCAAAATATTTTAAAAGAAAATTTAGATAATAATCTAATCAGAAAATATCTTGGAGGTTCTGGATATGGAGCTAAAATACTATATGAAGAATTAGAAGCTAATATTGATCCTTTAGGTAAGGAAAATGTTTTATTTCTTGGGACGAGCCCATTGACTAATAGAAAGGTGCCAGGTGGAGGGAGCCTTGAAATTTGCTTTAAATCACCTTTGACTGGTACTTGGGGGGAATCTAGAGTAGGGGATGAATTTGGGTTTCAAATGAGGAATGCTGGTTTTGATTTTATAATAATTGAAGGTCAATTAGAAAAACCAAGCTATATAGTAATAAATGGTGAAGATATAGAGATTAAAGATGGTAAACAATTACAAGGATTATCAGCATCTAATAAAGCAGACAAAATTAAAGAGGAAAATGGTAAAGATTTTTCTGTACTAACCATTGGGCAAGGTGGAGAAAATGAAGTATTATACTCTTCAATAATGATAAATCATAGAGCTGCAGGTCGAAATGGTGCCGGAGCTGTGATGGGTTCTAAGAATTTATTGGCTATTGCTTGTAAGGGTGAAAATGAAGTAGAGATTGCTAACAAAGACCTATACATGGAAGCAGTTAGGAAAGCTCACGAAAAAATAAGCGAGCACCCCGATACTTCCGGATTTAGAGAACATGGTACAACTGGTGATATGGGGGCTTGTGACGCAGCGGGAGATTTTCCTACTAAAAACTGGCAATCAAATTCTTGGGGTAAAGGTGAAAAACTTTATGATTACTTTTATGAAAATAATTTAGTAGATAACAAGCAATGTTATAAAGGCTGTCCCGTGGGTTGTGGCCGAATTGCGGAAGTAAAGGAAGGTAAGTATAAAACTCCCAGTCATGAAGGTGCTGAATACGAAACAATGAGTGCCTTTACTGCTTTTGTACTAAATGAAGATGTTGATGTTGCTGTCCATTGTGATTATTTATGTAATGAATATGGAATAGATACTATTTCAACGGGGGCTGCAATAGCATTTGCAATGGAATGTTATGAAAATGATATTTTAAATAATGAAGATACGAATGGTTTAGATTTGAGTTGGGGAAATTCTGAAATTTTACCTAAATTAGTGAAAAAAATTGCTCACAGGGAAGGCATTGGTGAATTATTAGCAGATGGTGTTAAAAGAGCATCAGAAAAATTAGGTAATAATGCTTATAAATATGCTGTACAAGTAAAAGGCTTGGAAGCTCCAGCCCATGATCCTCGTGGAGGTAAGGCTTTAGCTGTTACTTATGGTACTGGGAATAGGGGATCTTGCCATATACATCCTGTTGAAGCAATGGGTTATGATGCAGGCAAAATGGACTTTGGTTTATCTGAATTTGGACTACCTGATCCCAATAAAGTAGATCGCTGGGATGAAGAAGGTAAAGGTAAAGTTGTAAAATTATTACAAGATGGTGGAACTTTACCTGATATTATGGGTACTTGCAAATTTATGCTTTATGTTGGCACTGATTTGAAAGACTATGTTGATATGATAAAAGCCTTAACTGGTTGGGATATTGATGGATGGGAATTATTAAAAATTGGTGAAAGAGCTATAAATTTACAAAGATTATTCAATATTAGAGAAGGGTTTAATAGAGAAGATGATCTGATTCATCCTCGCATGGGAGCAATTCCTAAGTTTGGTTTATATGAGAACCAAGAAGAATGTGCAATAAAGGATTTCAATGCCATATTAGATGAATATTATAAGGAGCGAGGCTGGGATAAAGAAACAGGAAAACCAAAAAAAGATAAATTAAAAGAGTTGGAACTAGAATCATATATGTAAGCAGGTGTGTTTTTAATGAAGGTAAAAATTAAATTAATAGGACCTCTTAGAAAATATAATAAAGAAGATAAAATTAATGAAAATGGTGAAATCTCTATTCAATCAAATTCTACTATTAATGATTTGATCAATAAATTGAATATTAATACAAAAAGAAAATTAATGTTTTTAATTGACGGCAAACAAAAAGATTCAGACTACAAATTGTCAGATGGAGAAAAAGTTGTTATTTTAACAATTGTAGCAGGAGGATAGAAAAAAAAAGTTATATAATTAAATAATGTTTACCCCCTTTAATAATGGAATTTTATAAGTTGTTTTCTATTATTAAAGGGGAAAATCAATTTGAGTTTATAAAAAACATAAAATAGTTAATGAATTTTAAAATTTCGAATCAAAAAGTATGTTAAATTATAGATGTAAGCAGAATTTAGCTGAAAAGGTATAAAAAAGAATGAAAAAGACTAAATAATGACTACTGATCTATATAAGGATCGTTATTTATAGTTAAAAAGATTAAAAGAATGTAAAAAGAAATAATTTTGTTAATCAGATTTACGGGTCAATTGGCTGAGGGTTTAAGTCCTTTCGGGTACACCATTATATTTATTTAAATATGAGCAGAGTATTTCAATTCCAGTTATGGTGAACTGGGCTTTTTTTATTGCAAAACATAAAAATATTTTGTTAAAAGCATACTCACCATAGTATGTTTTTTGTGTTTTTAGCAGGAAAATTAGTATGTATGGGCAATTTTTTAATAGATTCTAATGATACAAAAAAAGAGTATTGGGGGATCTCATTTACAAATTTCGGAGTCATATGAAATAGTGGTCTACTTTTAAGGAGGTTTTTAAGATCAACATAATCAATTGGATTGAAGCAGAATATAAACCCAAGTTTTGCACATCGGATAAGTTTTTCTATGATGACATGGAATCACAATCTGGATATTCTTTAGCCATAATCTATAAACGTTTTGATGGCAGAAAAAAACACATTGGGTTGATCGAGTATATCTATATGATTTCTTATATTCCACAAATGGACAAGGGAAAAAATTATTAGATTTTGGCCCTGGTGAGGGCTGGCCTTCTCTAATAATAGCGCCATTTGTCAAAGAGGTTGTTGGTTTAGACTCATCTTATAGCCGGGTTGAAACATGTACAGAAAATTCAAAAAGATTGGGGATAGATAATACAGAGTTTAAATGTTATTCTGCAGGAGAAAAAATACCATTTAATAATAATACTTTCGACGGTGTAGTGGCAGCTTCCTCTGTGGAACAAACTTCCGATCCTAAAAAAGATTTTACATGAATTATTTAGAGTATTAAAACCAGATGGAAGTTTAAGGATTAGATATGAATCTTTAAATAAATATGAAGATGGTAAAAGGAAGGGCATTTGGATTGCAAAACTAAAGAATAAAAAAAGTAGGATCATCTTATTTAACAGAAATATTGAAAAGGAATATGTGATTCAGTATGGTATTACTATATCTATGCCTAAACAAAAACTTAGAAATGTATTGAGTAAAAAATACAAAAATATTTCTTATGAAAATATTACAGTTGAATTTTTGGATAGAATAAAAAATAAAATTACAGATGTTAAAAAATTAAGGACAACTCATCCTTCAGGAAAAACATATGTGAAATGGCTGAAAGAGCTAGGATTTAAAAAGGTTATTTATACACATAGTGGCGGATTTGCTGCAGCCAATTTATATGATTATTATAAAAACAGCAAAAAGGT
The DNA here is from genome assembly GCA_046482435.1 of Halanaerobiales bacterium. Taxonomy (GTDB): domain Bacteria; phylum Bacillota; class Halanaerobiia; order Halanaerobiales; family M55B127; genus M55B127. Next base: position 10,055 of record JAWOEZ010000092.1, on the reverse strand, counting down.
CAAAGAAGTAGAATCTGTGGATAAACTTATAAAACCAACAGTGAAAATTGTTAGTCATTTAGAAGCTCCTATTGAAAAAGATCCACCTATAACAGCAATTAAATAACAGTTTATATTATAAGTAATTGTAGATTGAGCATTTATTTAGTGTTTAAAGTATAAGAAGGCCAAGAATTTTTTGGTATGAAATGATACTTATAGAATAAATCTTATTCAGATATTTGATATTAAAGATAATAGATGTTAAAGATATGTAAGGGTAAGCATTTAAAATTGGGAAAATAATCTGGATATAAAGGATGAATATTTCTATGAAAAATAACAAATTAGTTGAACAAAAACCAATTAAAACACCATTTTATTATGGCTGGGTAGTGTTAGTTGTAGCTGCTTTAGGACTATTTTTCTCAGGTCCAGGACAAACGTATTCTGTTTCAATTTTTATTGATCATTATATTAGTAAATTTGGTTGGAGTAGGTCATTAATTTCTAGTTTTTATTCCATTGCAACACTAATATCTGGTCTCATTCTTACGTTTGTTGGGAGATACATTGATAAACTTGGTCATAGAAAAATGACTACCATAATTTCAGTCTTATTTGCTTTAACTTGTATCTGGATGAGCTTTGTATTTAATCCATTAATGATATTAATAGGTTTTTTTCTTTTAAGATTATTAGGCCAGGGGTCGATGACTCTTTTGCCTCAAACTTTGGTACCTCATTGGTTTAAGCGCAAAAGAGGTTTGGCTACAAGTTTATTAGGAATTGGTGGAGTTATAAGTGCCAGTTTATTACCCCCACTTAATAATTGGTTGATTAATAATTATGGTTTAAATTTCACCTGGCGGTTTTGGGCCTTTCTACTTATAACAATAATGGCTCCCGTTGGCTGGTATTTTATTAGAAGTAGGCCTGAAAACATTGGTCTAAAACCTGATGGTATAAAAGGAGAATATAGTGATAGTTTAACACCTAAAGTACATATTAGCAATTCTCCCTGGTCACTACAGCAATCCATGAAAACAAAAGCCTTTTGGTTTATGAATTATTGTGGGGTTGTTTCTGCATTAGTAAATACAGGGTTAACCTTTCATATGGTCTCAATAGTAAATAAGATAGGGTATTCTCCGGGTTTTGCTGCATATATATTAAGTATAACTGCAATGATTAAATTTCCATTTACTTTTATTGCCGGTTGGCTTTTAGACCGCACGAAAGTTAATATTATCAAAGCTGTTAATTTTATTATTTTATCAGGTGCTATAATATTATTATTAAGAGCAGACAGTAAAATTACTTTAATAATATATGGACTTGTACATGGAACATTTATGGCCTTTGATGCAGTTAGTACAGGTGTTTTATGGCCAAATTACTTTGGCAGAGAAAACCTAGGTAGTATAAGAGGATTTGCTATGACAGCTATGGTTATCGGTTCTGCTTTGGGTCCCCTCCCATTTGGAATAGCATATGATTATTTTGGAGGATATAATGAAATAATGATAGGAATATTAATACTTCCCTTACTTGCTATTTTTGCTTCGTTTTTTTCTCCTCCACCAAATTTTAGATTTAAAAAAAATTAAAAACTCAATTTATTTTATGGTTACATGATATAGACAGAGATACTCCCAATAAGAAGATTATTTTAGAAATATATGAACAAAAAGTTGCTATATCTGATATTGCACAGTCAAATGATTTTGTTAAAGCATTCTCATTATAGTATGCTTTTTTATTTTAACAAAATAATTGACAACTATAGACATTATTTTAATAGAAAATTTTCATATTAAGCAAACAAAAAAACATAAAATTGGTTATAAAAAAAGATAACTTTGTAAACGCCAAAGAAGAGAAATGAATTTTAAAAATGATAGTATTTTTAATAGTTTCTGTGATAAATATCTAGTGCTTTCTTTTGTGTTTTTATAGGTGTTAAGAATTGAAAAGGAGGTTACAGACAGGTGTCATATTTTTTGTTTTAAAAAGCCTTAAATTTAATTATACAATCTACCGAAATTCAAGATTTATTTACTTTTTCGGACTTTTTGTAGTAGAATCATATAATTAATTGATAGTGAATCGTATAGTTATATAACTTTAATTCCCGTAAAAAAAATTAAGCCCCCGAAAACTTATCCGGGGGGCTTAATAAATATAAGGAAAGAGTTTTATTCAATTTATATAATTAATCGTTTATTTCTTTTAAAACCTCGTCAGTTATATCTTCAACTCCATCTATTTCTTCTATTTTTTCAACTTCATCTTCATCTTCGATAATTTCTTCTACTTCTTTTGTTACATTCTCAAACTTGAAATTATTAACTCCATCTAAATCATCTTCCAGATAAGTTTCTAAAACATATATATCCACAGTTAATTCAAAACCCAACTCATCGGCAGCATCTGCAATATCATCTGCCATTATTTCATCCTCGGTTTCTTCCTGAATTAAATAGCTGTCAACTAATGCCAGATCAACCTCTTCTGGATCTGTTGCCTCAGCACCAGTCAGCCCACTAATAGAAAATACCATCATAAGGCTAATAACAACAACTACTAAAATTTCTCCATATTTTTTCATCTTTAAAACCTCCTCTGATAATTTTTATTGATTACCTATATTGTACTATTTGCAAAGTTTATTATAATATTTCATCCAAAACTTCTTCAGTTATATCCTCAACTCCATCCTTCTCTTCAATTTCTTCAATACTTTCACTATTTCCAATAATTTCATCGACTTCTTCTGTTACATCTTCGTGTATAAAATCAGTTACAAAATCAATTTCATCATTTATATACCAATCCACCAATAAAGTATCCACCGCCAGTTCATAACCCAGATCTTCTGCAATTTCCTGAATATCTTCATACATAACTTCTGAATCAACTTCCTGAATCTCGGTACTATCAACAAGTGCCAACTCAATATCCTCTATTTCAGTTTGAGCATTAACAGTTCCACCAATTCCCAGAAGCATCACAAAACTAAATAACACAGCCGTTAAAATCGATAAATACTTTTTCTTCACAATAAAACCTCCTTAAATATACCTTTTATTTTAACTTGATAGAAGTATACCAAAAGCAATATATTTATTGGTGATAATTCTTTTATAAAAATTTGATATATTTTTGAAGTTTCAAGTAATGACTACACTGCGAAAAGTGAGGTTACACCTTTAAATTAATTAAAAATTAAATATATAATTTCTCCACAGACAGCCTTCAAATTGTATTTAAGTGCTTAATCCCGATTTTAACCTTCTATTTATTGTGTTTACCAGCTATAGCCCAGTGCTTTTAACATACTATTAAAAACACGAAATATGAATACTTATATTGAATCATTTCATTCCAGATTAGAACGAGATTGTTATAGTATGAATGAATTTAATAGTTATATCCAGGTATATGAAGTAGTAAGTGAGTATATGAATTACTATAACAATAAATACTGTCATGGATCTTTAAATGGCAGTTCGGCACTGGAATTCTATGTATCTTCAAAGAATAATGAGTTTGAACCAAAAGCATTTATTGGTTAAGAATGAAATCATAAGAATGATGAAGTTAAACACACTCCTTCTCCATTATTAGGGTGTTGAACCGCTAATTATTATAATTTTACAGAAATATTCATATTTTATGAATCAGATAGTTCATGATATGTGATTATGTTTGTGAATAATTATGCTAAAATTTATCTTTAAGTTGTCAAAATACTGTCATGACAACAAAGATAAAGCGTGTGGTTTAAATTGTGATAACCACACGCTATTTTACTTGTTATTTAGTTGTTTGCACCGCAATATTGAACCCGTTGTTTAATAAACCGGGCTTTTTTATTTTGTAGCTATTTCGTATCCATAATTTCTATTTTTGCTTTTTTAAGCTTTTCTACAGCATTTTTTACGTGGAAAGAATAACATGAGAATATATATAGAGAGTTATAGAAACATCATGATGGCCTAATCTTTCTTGAACAACTTTGGGTTTTTCACCTAATATATACAATCTTTATTTTTCTAATAATCCTTGAAAAAAACCGAGAGAATCAAAACCTTGTCTTTTATGTAAACGTTCAGTTGTCTTAGTAGTAGAGAACCATTTTCTATATTTATTGGAAGAAATTCTTCTGGAATGTAATATTATCTTTGTTGTTATATCGATTATTAAGTTTGTCTTGTATATTTGCTTTCCGAATTCAGGTTTAATTTAGACAAATAGATCTAAATTCTTCCTGTAAAGCTTTATGACGGGGATAATTATCTAGAATATTTTGCATGTATTTTTCCCATTCTGAATTAGATTTGAGGATTTCAGTATAAATTTTTTTAATATTCAAGGCAACATTAGCTCCATTATTATAGCTAGATCGTTTTTTCTTATCAATGTAATTTTGCACTTCCTGTTTATAATAATCAATCATTTTATGGGGAAATTTATTAATAAGCAAATCTTTATATTTATCAGGATATATTTTATTTTTTTGAACTAATTCGAGTATCTTTTTATAATTATCCTGATATTCGTATATTGAAGCAAGAATATTAGCAGTCCCTAGGTGGTTACTTTGTGTTAAATAGTTTATTAGATTATTTTTTATTTTATTTTCATTATCTTTTTTACAGTAATCCAGAATAGATAAATATTTTTTAAATGAAGGAGAGTCTTTAAACTCTTTTATTGAATATTCCATTGTCTTTTGGTAATTGTTTTGTTTTTTATAGTATTTTTTAAGGAAAGTAATGTTATCTATAATGCGCCCCTGCCCCTCTTTTTCTCCATTTAAAGCAGTTTGAACTGCTTTTTCTTTCTGGCCTATATCCCGGTAAAAACAGGCTAATTTATAATAATCCATCCCATATTCAAGGTATTGTTTTCGTAGTTTTAAATATTTTTCTTCATTATCTAACTGATTTAAATAAATATTCATTACTAATTCCTGGTCAAATTTACTATTTGATTCTTCTAGTTTCTGGATTATTAATTTCCAGTCATCTTTATTTTGGGCTGTGCTAAATATTAAATCAAGGGTGGGATCATCTAAACCAGAGTTGTCTTTTAAATATTCTTTCATAAATTCATTAATGATTTCCTGGCGTAGATAAGAAGAGATATTAGTATCAATAATTAGTTCTTTTATCTCCTTTATACATTCAAAATAATAATTTTCCTTATCAGTAGATCCGCCACCATATTGGTTAAATTCTTTAATAATATTAAGGGACTGGCTTTTTAGATTTTCAAGTTTTTCAAGATATAATTTATCAGTCATTTTGCCTTTATCCTGAATATAATCTAATATTTTAGATTTGATGTATTGGTTTTCATAAATAAGTTCATTAAGTATATCTATAAGATCTTCTCTATCCAGAGTGGCAAAAAGTTGTTTCAGTTCATTTTTTAATTTATCTTTTTCTTTTTTAACTTTTTTAAAAGCTTTTTTATGATTACACCAGTATAAACCAAGGGCAACTATATGTTTGCAGATTCCTCCCCAATCATAGGGACAACTGCAATAGTTAATATAAGGATTATCAACGTCTATCTCAACTTCATAATAAGGGTAACTACTTCCAGAAACTTTAGCTTTAATAGTATTCCCATCGATAGTTGGATTATTAACAAGATTCATCTCATAATAATTAATGCCTTTCTGGAATGATTGTTCTGTAGCCATATTTCTTAAATCTTGAATAGTAAGCTGCATATAACTCACCTCATTGTCATTATATAAAAACCCATATCCCCTAGCAAGGTATTTTTTTATTTTTGTTGAAATTATAATATGGTATAAACAATAAAATTGAAAATATAATTTGTAAAATTAGGGAGATGAATAATTTGAGCGGGGAATGTTATTTATGAGGAGACATATTAAATCATGTATTGAAAAGAATTATTCACAGCAGGCAAAAACGGAAGCTAAAGAAAAATTATATTATTATTATTTAATGGTTGAAGATCATATAAAAGTAATTACTGGTTACATTTGCAGATAGATTTAGAGTGCACATTAAAAATGCTTGATAATTTTTTGCGTGAAATCTGGCTGAAGTGCTACGGGTATCTCAGTGCTTTTAAATAAATGATTATCATTATTCAATGAAACCCATATTGGATTTTGAGGAATATAATATGAATTATTCCTTAAATAAATTAGCTTTTCTTGTAAACCTTTGGTACAAAAAAAGGACATTGACAAAAATCATCCAATAATTTAAATATACAACTACAAAATTAGGAGGTCTTGCCAATATCCTATAGTATAACATCTTTATTCCCCTTTTATTGAGTAAAAAATGATAGTTTTGGTCAAATTGTTGAACCTGATAAAGGATATCTATTTTCACTACAGTAAGTCCTGATAAAAGGTATAGTCCTATCTGTTATAAATTGGGCAAGAAGGCTAGTGGTATTCATGATTATTATCAAAGAACTTTACGAGATTTAAAATTTGGTAATAACCCAGGATGTATCATCTACAACTTCCATAAGGTTGTTTGCCCTTATTTCCTAAATAAAAAAGTATCACCTTAAATTTTAGAAATCATGGTGGATTTTATTAATAAAAACATCTATTTAGGTAATCAAAGTATTATTTATATACATATGCAATATAATGTTTATAGAGCATCTATAATAATTAACAGTATACAGAGGTCTATATAGTAATCAATTGATGCCAAATGTTTAATATATATTGATTAATAATATAATTATTAATATAATAATAGTAATGAACATAATAAATTGCATTTAGTTTAATTGAATTGTTCTGTTATCGAATTAGGCAGTTTATTTTTTAAGTCGGAATATGATTTTTTAAAAGTTCCAGAGTGGAGGGGTTTAAAATGGGGAAAAATTGTTTAATTGGCCAATCAGGTGGACCAACAGCTGTAATTAGCGCAAGTTTAAAGGGGGTAATAGATGCAGCAAAAGATACAAAAAGTATAGATAATATTTATGGGATGAGATATGGAATTGAAGGGGCATTAAACGGAAAAATACTTGATCTTAATAATAAAAGTAGCAAAGAATTGAGATTATTAAAACATACTCCTTCTTCGGTTTTAGGCACATCCAGGTATAAAATTGTCGATTATAATGAAGATGAAGAAGATTATATTAAATTATTCAGACTGTTTGAGGAATTAGATATTGGTTATTTATTTTATAATGGTGGTAATGATTCTATGGATACAGTCGATAAATTGAACAAGTATGCTGTAGAAAAGGGATTTGATATTAAGATAATTGGAATTCCAAAAACAGTTGATAATGATTTAGTAAAGATAGATCACTGTCCCGGTTATGGAAGTGCATCCAAATATATTGCCACTTCTGTAATGGAAATAACACGTGATAGCAGAGTATATGATATCAAAAATGTACATATTATAGAAGTTATGGGTCGTGCAAGTGGATGGCTTGCAGCTTCGAGCATGCTCGCCTCTACTGATAAATTAAAAACTCCTGATTATATCTATGTGCCAGAAATTGAATTCAGTGTAAATAAATTTATAAAAGATGTTGAAAAAAAGATGGAAGAGCAAAAGGCTGTAGTTGTTGTAGTTTCGGAAGGCATAAAAGATAAACATGGTAACTATATTTCCGCTGATAAAAGTACTACTCATGATCATTTTGAGCATAAAAAATTAGGAGGTGCAGCACCTGTACTTGCTCCCTTTATAAAGGGTAATTTGTGTGATCGCGTTAAACCTATTAAATTCGATGTTATGCAAAGAGCAGCAGCTCACTGTATGTCGAAAAGGGATGTAGATGAAGCATATACTTTGGGTATTAAAGCTGTTAAGGCTGCCACAAAAGGCAAGACAGGTATCATGATTGGATTAAAAAGAGTTTCAAACTCTCCATACAAAGTTGATTATATAGAAATCCCGGTAGGTGAGATAGCTAATAAAGTTAGGGTATTACCGGAAAAATGGATAACTGAAGATAAAAATCAAATCGAAAAAGGGTTTAGAGATTATGTACTTCCTCTGATACAGGGAAATGTAGACCTTTCTTATAAAGACGGCCTTCCTGATTATACTGAACCGGATTGTCTTGATAAAGATATTTTAATTAATGATTAGAGGAGCATTAGATGATTTTTATAATATATTTATCCTAATTTCATATAATGATTCAAATCATTAGATAGTTTATTTTGACCTATTTTAAATCCAGATATCTAAAAGAAGGTTTACATGTTATACATACCAAATATCAAATTAGGTTTACCACCTCTTAGGCTTTATCAAATTAAGAGTTTCATATATAAAAATATTTATCAATAATTAAGAAGTTTAACTCCTAAGGCCTTATATTAAAATCGGTTTTCAGTCCTTAATTTTCTGATATGATATTGAATATATATTTTGATAATCAATATTAAAATAAATTTTATTACCAACATTCTGTATATATTTTAAAGGGATAATTAAATTCTTATGAATAATAAAAGCTTCAAAGATAGCGGATGAGATTCAAGTGGGATGTTATCAAAGAACAGAAATTAGATAATAATTTAATGGAGGTATAGTATGATTAAAAATGAAAAAGAAGTTAATGAAGAGTTTAAACGAGAACGCTGGTTCGTTTTATTTGGAGGGTTTTTGCTTTCATTAATGGGAGGTATGAGTTATGCATGGGGCTCATTTGTACTGCCTTTGGTTCAGAACTGGGGGTGGACAACAGCACAAGCAAATATGCCTTTTACTGTGATGATCATAGTGTTTTCTATAGCAATGATCCCTGCAGGGTGGTTACAGGATAAATTTGGTCCCCGTAAAGTTGCATTAGCGGGAGCTGTGTTATTTTTAGTGGGTTATAGTTTGGCAGCACTTATGCGATTTTATACTAGTCCCTTATGGCTTACTCTTACTTATGGTGGAGGAGTAGGAATTGCTTGTGGACTTACATATTCTACTATTGCTCCAACAGCACGTAAATGGTTTGCTGATCGCCCTGGATTTGCAGTTTCCATTGCGGTTATGGGTTTTGGACTTGCAGCTGTAGTTTTTGCTCCTCTTAAAAAAGGAATGATTAATTATTTGGGAGTAGATGGGACTCTTTTTGTTATTGGTATTTTTGTAGCAGTGGTTGCTTTTATTGGAGCTAAGTTGATAAAAAATCCTCCTCAGGAGTGGAGTCCAGCTTCCCCTAATAATTCTGATAATGAGAAAGTAGAAAAGATAAATGTTAAACCGCGCGAATTTATAAGGACTCCCAGGTTTTATATGCTTTGGCTAGCACTCGCCTCAGTTATTGGAGGAGGGTTGACTGCCATAGGACTTTTAACTGCGTATGGAGAAGTAGAACTTCAGTTAGCACCTGCTTTTGCAGCTCTGGCTGTTTCTTTTTACTCCCTGGCGAATGGATTAGGCCGGCCGGTTATGGGTTGGTTAGCTGACCGATGGGGCACGATTAAGGTAATGATCGGTGTTTATACCATTCAGGCTACGGTTTTTCTTATATTTCCCTGGGTAGCTACAACACCCTTGAGTTTATTTGTGTGTTCCCTTCTATTAGGACTTGGTTATGCTAGTACATTTGCTCTCTTCCCTGTTGTAGTTGCAGCAGTTTCGGGAACTAAACATCTAGGTATGAACTACGGACTGGTATTTAGTGCATTTGGGTTGGGAGCTATAACTAGTCTTATAGGTTCATGGCTTTTGGATATTACCGGATCTTTTAATTCAGCATTTCTTTTAGCAGGATTTGCCACAGTGTTTGGGCTTATCTTGTTGATTATACTTCACCAAAAATTCTTTGTAAACTGATTAGTTTTTATAATTTGGAAGAAATTTTTTGATCAAGTAGTTCTCATAGTTTAGAAGCAGATTTTAGGAAAAAAGAGCAAAGACCCCACCCTTTTTTAAATGGGTGATGAATTTGCTCGGTTTTAATCTTTTGGTAATATTTCTGAAGAATCAGTTAAACAGTATCTTGAAAACCAAAAAGATAATTAATACTTTAAATTACAATAAGAAAGGAGGTAAAAGACTGATGAAATTAGCAGAAAATTTTATTCT
>JAWOEZ010000032.1:0-6471 GCA_046482435.1 Halanaerobiales bacterium | reverse complement strand
ATTAACCAATCTATTTTTTACTTTAGTAGTAGTAAATCCTTCTAGAAAATAAAAAGAATTCTCATAAATGATAATATAATAAATTAAATAAGAAATAAAATTATTTTGACTAAACATTTTTGTTTTTAAACAATTAAAATTAAGAGGATTTACAAAAAATCAAGATCGATGTTACGGGTGAAATTCATCTTATGTCCCATAAGATCAAGCGACTATGAAGCTCGGTATTTCAATGCCGAGTAGTTCACAGGTTAAAAAAGTTAATATGATTTCCAATTCATTTACATATACTGGAACCAAAGTAGAACAATAATATTATTTTAATATTGAACATTAATTTTTTATATATTTAAATTGAGAGTTATACTTTGCAATTTTAAAGATTAAGAAGGTATATACTATAAAGGTTGAGTAGCACATGCTGAGTTTATTTTATAAAGCGAAGCAGATGAGAATATTATGGAAATAGAAATCATTGATGAGATAAGATACTTAAAAAGTTTGAAGGAAATCTTAATTTTATATATAAAACCATTTTATAAAAATAAGAAGAGGAGGGAAGTATCCCCCCCCTCTTTTTTTTAATTTGTTTCAGCAGATTTGGGATCTAGAGCATCTCTAAGTCCGTCACCAAGCAAATTATAACTTAAAACAGCAAAAAATATCATAAAACCTGGTATCAACAGCCATGGGAACTTACTTATCTTAGTAACATTTTGAGCTGCAGTTAACATATTTCCCCAGCTCGCATTCGGTTCTTGAATGCCAAGTCCTAGAAAACTTAGACCGGATTCCATTATAATATAACCTGGTATTGAAACAGTAGCTCTGACAATAACATATGTGGTGGTTACAGGTAAAACATGTTTTCTAATTATCTCAGGATCTCTAGCTCCTATTGCTTCTGCTGCAAGTACATAATCTTCATTGCGGATAGATAATACCATACCTCTTACAACACGAGCCATTCCAGCCCAACCCCTAAAGGATAGTATAGAGATAATCATAAAGAATCTCAATGTGGATGATATATCAACTGGTAAAACTGCAGCAAGAGCAAGTAGTAAATAAAAAGCAGGAATGGACATAATTACTTCGGCAAACCTCATTAAAATGTTGTCAATCCAGCCTCCATAATAACCTGCGATACCTCCTACAAGTAAACCAATAATAGTAGTTATAAAAATTGCCACAAAACCTATAAATAGTGATACCCTGCCGCCGAAAAGTATCCGCGTGAAAATATCTCTTCCATAATTATCAGACCCCAGAAGAAATAAATGGGCAGGTTCATCTACTCCAAATAAATGTAAATCAGTTTTATATAAACCCAGGAATTTATATTCCTGACCTCTATGTAAAAATTTTATAGGATATTTTTCATCTTTAACAACTTCATATTTTGCCCAGCCTACAGTTTCAGTTTTATATACATAAGGTCTTGTTAAACCATCCTCATCAGTGAAGTGAACTTTAGTGGGGGGATGGAAAAAATGTTTTTTGAATCCCGCATATGGGTTATATGGAGCTAAAAAACCAGCGAAAATTACTAAGATGTAGAGGATAATAATTATAGTCCCACCTATAACAGCCATTCTGTGACGACGCATTCTTTTCCAAGTATCTAACCAGAAACTATATTCTTTTTTACCTTCTTTTTTGCCTTTTTCAAAATTCTTTATATCTTTAGATTCATTTTCTAATCTGTTCATTTCCACCCTCCTCAATCATATCTTATTCTAGGATCGCTTATTGCTAATAAGACATCTGCAATTAGGTTACCAACTATAAGCAGAACACTTCCTATCATTAGGCCTGCCATAGCCAGATAGAGGTCTTTAGACCGAACTGCTGTTAACATCATCTTGCCTAAGCCCGGCCAACCCGTTACAGTTTCTGTTAATGCTGCTCCACTAAGAAGTGCACTTATTTGGAAGCCAAACATTGTAATCATTGGATTAATTGCATTTCGGAAGGCATGTTTATAAACTACCTTATTATTTTTTAATCCCTTAGCCCTTGCTGTCCGGATATAGTCAGACCTCATAGCTTCTATCATTTGTCCTCTCATTATGCGTGTCAAAGAGGCCATACTAGCTGTTCCTAGTACTACTGCGGGGACGAGCAGGTGTTTTAAAACATCTATTACTTTCCCCATTGGGCTTAAGAAATCATACATTATACTTGTCATCCCGTTAATGGGTAAAGGAACATTAAACCTCACAATTAAAAATAAAAGTAAAAGTGCAAAGAAAAAATTAGGTATTGATAGTCCTACAAAAGCAAGACTAGTAAAAATATTATCGCCTATTGTATATTTATGGGTAGCAGAATATATTCCGATAGGAATAGAAATCCCCCAAGCTATAATCATTGCTGCTATGGATAAAATCATAGTATTAATGACCCGCGTTTTTATAACATGTGTCACGGGGACTTTATAGGTAAAAGATTCTCCTAGATTACCTTGTAAGATTTGCCATAACCAGTAAAAATATTGTTCTGGAACACTTTTATCTAATCCATATTGGCTTTCCATTTTTTCTATTAGTTCTTCAGAAACATCAGGACTTAACCTCATAGTGTCTAGATAACTACCCGGAGATAACTGCATTATTAAAAAGGAGAGCAGAGAGATAGCTAAAAGCAAAGGTATTGCCTGTAACAACCTTCTTAAGATATATGTGCGCATTAATTAGGAACTCCTTTCCATTAAGTAAAATCAATTAAAATAAAAATATTATAAATAGAGAAGGGGGTATATATAACCCCCCTTCTCTTATTTAACTTTAATTGAATTGTATTTTAATTATTTGGTTATATAATGTTCATAGATATTCCATGTTACTCCACCATAGGCAGTAGGTTCTGTGTTTTTTAAGTTATTTCTTATTGCATATAAACTATTAGGTGTCACAGTATATACAATTGGTACCCTTTCAGCTACGATTTCCTGGAATTCATTATAATATTTAACTCTCTCTTCTGTTTCTACAGTACTTGCACCTTTTTCAAACAGCTCATCTATTCTTGCTTCCCATTCTGTAGCAGGTTCTTCTTGTTGTGGATTCCACATGTGTAAGTGTCCATGGGAAGGCCATACATTAGAGCCACTATGAGGTTCTACCCCACCAGTTAAACCAATAACAATAGTGTCAAAGTCAAATTCACTAGTTAATTGATTAACCAATTTATTAAATTCGACTGGGGTTGAATTAATTTTCATACCTAGATCACGTAATTCACTTGCAATAATATTAAGTATTGATTCTCTTACAGTATTGCCAGAATTTGTTATCATATTAAATTCTACTCTTCTGTCATTTTCATCAACCAACTCGTCATCGTCGTTCCAGCTGAATCCTCCGGCCTTTAATTCTTCTCTAGCTTTATCTAAATCATATGGATATTTCTTTACATCTTCATTTAAAAATACTTTGTTAGGGGCACTTACTGGGCTCCATTGTTTGGAACCAAAACCAGCTAATGCCTGATCTATCATTGTATCTTTGTCTATAGCATAAGCAACTGCTCTTCTAAAATGAAGGTTTGTAAACCATTCATATTTCCAAGGTTGATCTTCTAACTTCGGGTTGCGGGGATTCATGTTGAATACTAAAAAGTTAGTTGTGAAAGTAGGTCCCGCATCTACCATATGATAATTACCTTGTTCAGCATCTTCTTTAAACCTATTAAAGTCGATACCTCTAACGCCTAAATAGTGAGTTTCTCCCTTTTCAAACATTAAAGCTTGAGTTTCTTGGCTTTCTGCAATAACTCTAACCCATCTTATAATGTAAGGAAGAGGTTTTCCTTGAGGATCTCTTCTCCAATAATGTGAGTTTCTGAGCATAACAACTCTTTCACCAGCTTTATATTCACCGATAGTAAATGGTCCAGTACCTACTATTTCACTTGGCTCAGTATCTATACCCCACATATCATTAAAATCCCCAGCTTCCCAGGCATCATGAAGCTTATGTTTAGGGATAATATAAGTGGTCATGTTATTTAAAAACGGCGCAAATGGCTTGGGTATTTCAATTTCTACGGTATACTTATCGACTTTTCTGTATTCTGGAAATTCACCATCGACCATCATAACATCTCTAGTACTTGTTGGTACATCTTCATCTTTGATCACATCAAATGTAAATATTACATCTTCAGCTGTGAATTCTTCACCATCATTCCACTTTACTCCTCTTCTTAAATGGAAGGTATAAAGAGTACCATCTTCACTGATTTCCCAATCTCTTGCTAAAGAAGGGATAAACTCAGTAGTGACTCCATGTCTTGATACTAACCCCTCAAAAACGAAATCATCTATTATATCAGTAGAAGAAGTTTCTTGAGCTATAATAGTGTTGAATGTTTTAGGATCTCCCAAGAGAGTGGTTACAAGTGTACCTCCGTGTTGACCCTGTGGTCTTTCTGAAACCCAAGGATCTTGTAGTTCTACATCTTGTGCTAAACTAACTATGCTTAATGAGAATAAAAAGACTAAGACTAAAGTTAAAACAGTAATTTTTTTCATATAATTTTTTCCTCCTCGCTAATTTTAACTACTCGAAAATTTACTTTTCATTTTAAATCTAATAACCCTTTAAAAATTAAAAGATATTTTAAAACCTCCTTTCATAATATTGTTTATTTAATAATATTGTTTTCAACACTTAACCTGTTGCTTCTATTCTATACAGAAATAATAAAATATTAAAACCTAAGATTATAATATTTTATTATTGTCAATTAAAAAGCAAATGTTTTACTAGTTAAAAGTATTTTCATAAATCTCTTTTCTAATAGTTAAAAATAATATTGCATTGTTTCAGAAAAATCAAATGATTTTTAAGAATTAATTCATAGAAATCGGATATATAGTTATGCAGCTTTTGCTTGTCTTTTTCTATTAATCCGTTTTCTTCTTTCAATAGCTTTTTTATGTCTTTGTTTTCTTTTCTTAATAATTTGTTCTGCTTCACCACTGTATTTTTCATAAGGTGTAACAAAATTTATTCCCTGGTGAAGTCGATCATAATTGTATTTTAATAAAAAGCTTTTAATATCTCTTTCAGCTTCATAAAAGCTTTCATAACGCTCTTTAGTGTATACATTTTCATGTTTAATGGTTTTATGTAGAACTTCTATCTTCCCATTAGATTCAGGATGCCTTACAGCTATACGTCTATGCTGTATATCCCAATCCTTTAAAAACTCTGTAAAGGAGTTAGATATTAACTGGGTACCATTATCACTAACTAAAGCAGGTCTTTCATCAGCAGGCTTTTCATATAGATCAGCCTTATGAAGTGCTTTAGAAAGCACACGTTCCATATCATCAGAGGTCATAGTACGAGATAGTTCACTATGGACTACAAAGCGAGAATAGTCATCTAAAACACTAATCAGATAAGCATGCCCATCTTTAACTGGTATGTATGTAATATCAGTATGCCAGACTTGATGTGGCTCACTGACCTTGATTTTACCATCTGCTTCTTTTTGGGGTTCTTTGTTGTACTCTTTTTCAGGGATTAAATCATTAGCTTTAAGAACCCTGTAGACAGTTGATGGAGATACAAAGGCGATATTTTTGTTTTGCATCTGATAGGCAAGCTTTCTATGACGTATATCGGGATGTTCTAGAGCATATTCAATAATCAATTCCTTTTCTTCTTCCAATAAAGTATGAGGACATGATTTAGGAGACGATTTATGGTTTTTTAGACCTTCCATCCCGTTGGCATCAAAACGACGCTGCCAGTCATAGTAACGTCCTGGATTTAGTTTTAATAGTGTACAAGTTCTTTTGATGGTTAAAGTGGATTTTTCAACTATATCCATCAACTGCCTTTTTTGTTCTGCATTGAGCCATTTGTTTTTAAGGCAACCATGTAAATTTACTTGTCGTTTTTTTTAAGAATCTGTAGTTCACATGTTTGTTCTACAATAGTTTGCTTTAATCGTTTGTTTTCATCCTTTAGTTTTTCTTTTTCAGGATCTTTTTTCTTCCGATTACGATAGACTTTATCGGCAGAATTCAATAATCTCTTTTTCCACTGGTAGAATTGATTTTCATAGATACCGTATTTACGACATGTTTCAGAAATATTATCATTTTGTAGAGCTTCGAGTACAATTTCTAATTTTTCTTCGGGAGAACGCTTTTTGTGTTTGCCCATGAATAATTCCTCCTTGATTTTATTTTGAAGGAAGAAAACGGGTAAGTCAAGCCAAAGCTGTACTCTTAACTTTATTAGTTGGATAACAATTAGAAATGTAGTTAAGACTATGAATTATTTTATCCAAAAACTTTGATGGGTTGTGAAACAGTATATAATATATTTAAATATATTATATATATTATAATAGTTTGTTAAAATATTAATTTATCTCTACGTAGCTGTATATAATATTGCCGCTTAGTATTAATCCGGCATAAAATTATGTTTAATGAAAAGGTTGCGA
>JAWOEZ010000011.1:0-3217 GCA_046482435.1 Halanaerobiales bacterium | reverse complement strand
AGAATTGCAACAATATATCGAGAACGGTTGCAAATTAGGTAAAGTTAGTCTTTTCTATAAAAACAATAATTGGTTTTTTGCTGTAACTATTAATGTAAAGAATAAAGAAAGTAATAATTCCAATATAATGGGAGTTGATAGAGGACTTAGACAATTAGCAGTTGCTAGTGTTCAAAACCCCGCTGGTAAAGAGATCAACCGTGAGTTTCATAACGGTAATCAAACAGGTTTTATTCGTAAAAAATATCGTTCTTTAAGAAGAAAGCTAGGTCAAGCTAAAAAGATTAATGACAAAGAGCAAAGATGGATGACTGCTTTAAACCATAAATTTTCTCGCCAACTCATTAATCTTGCTGTGCAAGAGGAAGTTGGCACTATAGTTATGGAAAATCTAGAAAACAGCCGTCAAACTGCTCAAAGTCTTAATCGGGCTGATAGAAACAACCTTCAAGTCTGCGTAATGACGGCCTTGATGGCCTAATACTAAAACTATCAATACGTAGTACACAAGAGAGTTTCGGTGCAAGTTCCTTTAAAGAATCCTGGTTTGTGACAATAGGAATGGGCGGGGAGGATGTCAATCAAAATGTGCTTAAGTTTTAGCTTATCATTAATAATTTTCTCAATTTCTATAGTCTGCATTGTACAGATTTGAAAAGACCACAGTCTGACTCTAGACTAAGGGTTTTTAAATGCATAATATATTTTTAATCCTAGTCATTTCCACTTTTTATGGGTATATATTAAATACGAAAGAATGGATATTAGCCCAGGTGTTGTTAAAATAGTGATTACACCAATTATATTTCACTGGTTATTAAAAATTACATCGCCTATATTATAATATCATTACAGTAATAACAAGAAGTAATTCATGGTTAGCTCTAAAGCTGATTTTTTGACAAACCAAGCCACACCTAAATATACACTACCTTTATTTTACTAATAAGAATGTACTTATACTCATCTCTTCTATTATCTGACCGAATAACACTCTGATGATTGGTCTAATAATTAAGGCCATTGGTAATATTTTTTTCGATAATATTAAATTAAAGCTTTTTTAAGAACTTAACTTATATATAAAAATCAAAGAATATAACTAATTTACTTAAAATTATTTTAATAAATACTAATTTTCTTTTGACTATCGGTTAAATATATTTTAAACTTGTTTTAAAGAATATCTAAAACGATAAAATATAATACAAACTACTATTGCTTTTTAGGGGGTACAAAGTTGAACATTTTCAAAGGATATACAGAAAAACAAAAATATTTCGCTATTATATTTTTATTTGGTTTTATATTTAAATATAATTCTCTTTTTATAAGGGTATTTCAGGTTCCCTCAGTCACAGGCCTTTTATTAAAAAATATAGTTATTATTTTATTTATAATTGCATTTATCTTCCCGCTAGTAAGAAATAAGAAGAGCAGGGAATATATGTTTTGGTCTCTCTTTGTCTTTACTATATTTTTCCTTTTTAATTTATGGTATAATAGATATTTCGGGAATTATTTAAGTCTGAGTGATATATTAATGGGGCAGGGCATTAGACCCTTCAAAGTACTATTAAGACAATTATTAAAAATAACTGATTTTATTTATGTGATAGATATAGTAATTTTAGCTATTTATAGAACTTCTGAAAAAAGAACTTTAAACATTAAAAAGATATTTAATAAACGTTCAATTAAAAATAAATCCTTAATTATATTTATTATAATATTAATTCTTTTTTTCCAAATATATATTACTAACAATATGCTGGGTAATAGAAAACCATTAGTATTATATAATGAAAATACTTCTTCTTTTATTAATGTTTATGGGATTATACCTTTGTATTTTTATGAATATTATACATTTACACTCTTTAGTGAAGATCAAATCGTAGAAAATGAGCCAAGTCCTCCCCCAGAAGAAGAGTTAAGTGGAGAACGAGTTGTAAAACGAGACCATAATATAATAGTAATCCAGGTAGAATCATTAGATAATAAAATACTAGACTATGAATATGAAGGGAAAGAGATAACGCCATTTCTGAATGAACTCAAAGATGAATCTGTCTATTTTGATAATTTTTATGCCCAACATATAAATGGAAGTTTTGATGCTGAATTTTCATTCTTAACTTCTATATACCCTATAAATAAAAATTATGGGTTTAAAGTAAATGATCTATCACAATTCGATTCATTGGTAAAAATATTAAATAAAAAGAATTACCGAACATTAGCGTTTCACGGTAATGACAAGGAATTTTTCCATAGGGAAAAAGCATTCCCGGAATTAGGTTTTGATAAATTCTACAGTAAAGAAAACTTTACATTTGAAAATAGAAAAATGAATATGGAAGAATCTGTTTTTGGTATAAATGATTATGATTTCTTTTTACAGTCATTTGATTATTTAAAAGATTCAGAAAATCCATTTTTTGCTTTTCTAATTACTGTATCAAGTCACACACCCTTTGATACTTATCCGCCTCAAGAAAGCATTGATGATTTTTCAGAAATTAACAACCCACTGGTTAGAGATTATTTTAATTCCATGTCTTTTGTGGATAAATCTCTAGAAATGTTTTTTGATAAAATAAAAACTGCTGGGTTGGAAGAAAACACTTTAATTATGATTTATTCTGACCACAATGCAGGAATAAATAAAGAAGACTATAATTCTGATAAAAAATTTGTGATGGAGAAAAATGTGAAAACACCTGAAAATGTTCCACTCCTAATAGTTTATCCAGAACTTGAAAACAACACCCTAAATAAAGAGGGGACCACCACTGATTTAGCACCCACAATTTTAGATATTTTGGGGGTAAAAAAGAAACCAGAAGAATTTTTGGGAAGTTCATTATTAAGTGAAGAAGACTCTCCAGTTCTATTCTTACATGAAAATCCTTTGATATTATTTAAAGGACAGTTATTTTCTAGAATAAATACTGGAATAGAAAAAATTGGGTATACAGTAAAACAAGGTAATAAAGAAATAAACTTACCTAATAAAAAAGATATAATTGATTTAATTGAATATATGAGAGGTATTATTTATAAGAGAAGAGTGGACTCTTAAACTAATTATATCACTTTAAGTGAGTAGATTTAATTAGTGTAACCATTTAAAAGTAAAGCAGTCAATAAAAGTTGATAATAATTTGTTAAAATTTTTAGGAATATAAAAAGTATCAACAGCGTTTTTAAATTC
>JAWOEZ010000039.1:0-25799 GCA_046482435.1 Halanaerobiales bacterium | reverse complement strand
GATATCATAGTAATTATTGATCCAGATTCAGGTAAGGTTTCTGGACTTATAAATTTAGAAAATATTATCGACCCCGAAAATTACCAACATGAATTAAATGTCCTGAATGGAATTGCCTATGATGAAAAAAATGATAAACTATTTGTAACAGGAAAATTATGGCCGAAAATTTTCGAAATAGAATTATTACCTAAAGAATAATATTATCTAAAGTTATTAAAAGAAAATATAAAACTTAAAGGGGAATAATTTATAAATATCCCCTCTGAATTTTGATAATAAATATATCTCATCTTTTTCAAACCTCATTTTTAATAATTCGTTAGTTCCTTGATATCTAAAACATATTGTTTCAAAGTCATATCTTATCTATTTTTTAACGCTGGATAAGATTTTTTACTACCTCTTAGTTCCCAATTAACTACAATGAAATCATTTTTCAAATATTTATTAAAATTCAAAAATCTACTAATTTCTATACCACCAGATCCTGCTGAAAGTAAAGAGATTAGCCTCTCAATTTTAAAATAATATATCTATTATATATAAACTACAAGAAAAAGCAAATATAGCAAGCTTATCAAACAAAAAATGGTAGCTTTTAAAACTACCAAAGCAATTAATATAACATTAAATCTTACTTTGATTATTTAGCCACTCTTTAATCATAACATTCAAAGATCTCTCCATTTCTTTTAAAAATTCAGTATCAAATTTATGTGCATAGATATATTGCCCGTAATTATCCGCATTATATCTGTTATTTTTACTTATTTTTTCTTCTTTTTCGTTATACATCTCTTTTAATGCTTTTTCACTTAGTCTTTTATATTCTTCTTCAAAAACTATATAATCTTTTTCAAACCTTTTAGACTTTCTTTTTTTATAACCATCGGGGTAATATCCTAATATTAACATAGTCAATGGGAGAGTATACTTAGGTAAGTTAAGTAGACTTTTTTTAATTTCATAGTTTTCTATTATATCACCAATATAACAAGAACCTATTCCCATTGACTCGGCTGCTATTACCGCATTTTGTGCCGCAATAAATGTATCACCAGCTGCCAAAAACATATTAGCAAATTTTGGATTGGGATAATCTTTATCTTCTCTTTCACAGTATTCTTGCAAATTGGAAACTTTAAAATAATCAAATAATCTTTGAAAATCAGCTAGAAAAACTAAAACCACAGGTGCTTTAGCTATAAAGGGTTGGTTATCACAGGTTTTGCTTAAAATTTTTTTCTTTTCTTTATCTTTTATAACCAGGATAGAATAAAGCATCATATTACCCGCTGTTGGAGCTCTCATCGCACTTTTAATAATTTGTTCTAACTCTTGATCATCTATTTTTTTATCCTTATATCTCCTTAAAGATACCCTATCCTCAATTGTTTTTAATGTTGAGTTCAATTTTGTTCCCTCCCCATATTTCCTTATATTATATATTTCTCTAAATATAAAAATACACCTTGAAAATTAATCAAATGTTTTCTTAAAATTGTTACCGAACTTGAAATATCACCTTAAAGTTATGTATAATAACAATCTAGAGAGTTGAGTTTTGGAGGTGAACCATGAATGTCAGAAAATAAGAAAACCAATAATAAAAAATTGCCTTTTATAACAGGAATTTCTTACTTATTATCATTTATATTTATCAGATTAACTGTTTTAATAGCAGGCTCTGTTAAAAATGAAACAGTTATGGCCATTAAAGAAGGAATTATTAATAAGAATTTCTATATCGGTCGTAATATAATTATATATGGTTATCACATCCATCATTTTTATTTTGGTATCTTTTTGATGGCAGTTGCTGGTTGGCTCGCAATCATGGGAAATAAAAGATTTTCTAAAGTTAAATTAGCCATAATGTATGGAGCGGGTTTAGGGCTTTTCATGGATGAAATTGGAATGTTGTTGTCTGAAGGAGATTATTTTTCCCCTCTATCATATCTTTTGGGTATCTTCCTCTTAGGAATTTTAATTAACATTATTTATTTCCCACCTTTCTGGAACTCAGTAAGGGAAAATGTTTTAGAAATGACTGTACCTCGTATAAAATATTTAGCAATAATTATTAAAGATACAATTAAAATTTTGGACTTTATAAGTTCCATTATTGTAAGATATAAAATAGTAATTCTTGTGATATTAGCTATGTTCTTTCTTATCGATTTCTTATTACCTTATATTTTTTAGTTATATCCAACAGGCCTCTTGAAAATCAAGAGGCCTGTTTTAATTAACTCATATTATATTTATTATTTTTTTCCTACCAGTCCATATTGGGTATCATTAATATCTACTTCTTTAATTACTTCAATAGCAAGTTTGTTTAGATATTTTTTTAATTGTTCTCTAGAAATTTTATGTTCAACTGGTGGACCTTTCGATGCTTCTATCTTTTTAAACTCAATTATCCCTATCTTTCCTTCTGGACGTAATTTATTTAGATAATTAGTTAAAAATAATATTTTATCTTCAACTTCATGTAATACATTTGAAAGAAAAATATAGTCTACAGTCTTATCTAAAAGATCTGTGTCATAATCTTTACCCTTTATTAATTCAATATTTTCAATATCTCTTTGCTTAACTCTCTCTTTTAATTCTTCTAACATTTCCTTAGAAGTATCTACCGCATATACTTTCCCTTGCTGACCTACTATTTGGGAGGCAGGTATTGAAAAATATCCTACCCCAGCTCCTATATCGAGCAGCTCTGTATCACCCGTTACCAACATATTTTCCAAAGTCCTTTTTGGTGGTATTTGTTTTTTTCTATCCTCTGAATCAAGTTTATGCTTTTTTCAGGATTAAATTTATGAGCCATGATTTTTCACCTCTATAAATAAAAATTTATTTTCTCTCAAATAGAAAAAAGCCCCGTTAAGGGCTATTTTAAATTTTGAATTTTAATAGCCACCATTACCCTCGTCTTCTGCTTGATCATTATTATCTTGAGCTTCATCTTTTTTTGTCTTTAGCTTCCTCTAATTTATTATGAGCTTCTTCTAAAACAATATCTTCTCTATTATCTATTATAAACTCTTAAATCTCATTTGCAAGTTCTTCTCCTGTCAATTCCTCTTTATTTTTAAAATCTTCTAAAAAAAGCAACACTTTGTCCAAAGTTTTCATCTTCTGTGTCCTCCTCATACTCATCAATTTCCAGATCGTCTAAATTTGCATTCCGTTGACAATCAACTATTAGATCAGCGTCTTGCAAGTTTTCTAATACATTTTCTAATGTTTTTAATTCTTCTTCTAGAAAGTATCCCAAATTATATTTCTCTAAATTTAATCAACTATTTCCCCAATTTATTTATATTTTCTTTAAAAATTTCTTCACCTGTCTATCCCATTCTCGGGTTTCAATCTCTACTACAGATTTATTATCTTCTTTACAACAGGTGATTTTTACATGACCGCCTCCACCACTATAACTAACACATTCTCCTTCTTTATTTCCTTCTAATCCTAGATCAGTTTTAAAAAATTGATCGGCCTTCTCAAAAATCTCTTTACATTCCTTTTTTGTTTTGCGTTCATAGACCATAATCAAGACCTCCTTCTTTTTTCGAGACCCTTACATGCATTCCTTAACTATACTATACCCTATTTATACTTTTATTTATGTAAATGAGTTACATTTTAAATTCTATTACTTATTTTGTAATTGAGATTTTTATAATACTCACACAAAAATACTTTCTGCATAAACTGATTCTGGATGGCAAATAAGTTTCTTTTGTACTCCCTTTTAAATCATATTCCCCTCTTTTAATACAATTAACTGATCAGCAAGTATTAAGGCATCTATTTTATTCATTATTTTATTGTCAATTACAATTTGCCCTTTTAGGAAAGGCTCCAAACCTGCTAAGAATCTTAGGATTGTATTCTTACCACTACCATTCTCTTTTAGTATACTTAAAGTTTGACCTTTATCTATATTTAGACCGAAATATTCTAATATATTGTCATGATTTTTGTCATAACAAAAGTCTGTATCTTTTATCTTAAATCTCTATAGAAACTTTATCTAAATATTTAGTTTGATTTAGGTGGAGAGCTACACTATAATTTTACCTGCCAACTTTGCCAAGTTTATAATAAAAAAAGATGACCCCTATTACAGGATCACCTGAGAAATTTTAGTTAGTTTAGAATAAATTTGTTGTTAAACTCTTAAAAGCATTGTTGCCATTGTATAGCCTACACCAGATGCGGTAAGGCAGACGAGGTCTCCTTCTTCTACTTCACCTTTTTCTAAGGCATCATTCAAGGCCATTATAATACAAGCATTACCAGTATACCCATACCTATCCATTATATTATGTGTTTTCCCCATCTCAATTCCTAAATTATTACACGTTAAGGCAATAGCTGATTTATTTATTTGGGTAAATATGAATTTATCTACTTCTCCAAGTTCATAATTACTTTTATTCAACATTTTCTCAATTATAACTGGCCATAATTCTGGATTACGGTTCATAAGTTCACCTTTCCAGAATGTTAAATCCGGTGGTACATCACCATTTCCTTTTAACCTTTTAACAGTAGCAGGGAATCTTGTTCCCCCAACATATACTCCTAAAGTCATCCACTGGTCACCATTACCAATAAAGTGGGAAGAAAGAATACCTCTATCCGACTCATCTTTTTGATAAATAGCAGCACCAGCTCCATCAGAAAATACACAGAAAAATTTACCTTTTTTCATATCGGAAAATTTAGTCATATTGTAAGCTGAAATCACCATTACTGTATCAAATTGAGGATTCCCTTCTATCCAGTTTCTGGCATTTAGAGAACCAAAAACAAATCCAGTACAACTGGCATTGATATCAAAAAACGGTGCACCATCTCTCATACCCAAATCATTCGCTACAATAGCAGAACTTTGAGGAGAGATTATGTCTGGAGTATCTGTTGATAAAATAAGTAAATCAATTTCTTTTGCTGACAAACTAGCTTTTTTTAATGCTTCTTCACCTGCTTTAACAGCCAAATCAGCTGTGCTCATCTCAGGTCCAGTCTGATTTCTCTGTTTTATTCCAAGCGGTTCCATAAATTCTCTGATATCTTCTCCCAGAATCTCACTCATCTCATCAAGGTCATAAGTATTATCAGGAGCATAAGAGCCAGTTGCTAATAATTTAACACCCATCTAATTCACCTCTTTCTATATCATAAGTATTTATATACCTAAATATGCTTTCTGAATGTGTTCATTATTAGATAAACCTTCCACAGTATCTTCCATCTCAATTTCGCCATTTTCTATAACATACCCACGGTCAATTATTTTCAATCCCTGTCGCACATTCTGCTCTGCTAAGAGTATAGATACATTTTCTTTTTTAATTTCATCCATTTTTTTAAACAAATCTGTTACTAAAGAAGGCTGCAAACCTACAGAAGGTTCGTCAAGGATTAATAATTTAGGATTAGACATCAA
The DNA here is from genome assembly GCA_046482435.1 of Halanaerobiales bacterium. Lineage (GTDB taxonomy): Bacteria > Bacillota > Halanaerobiia > Halanaerobiales > M55B127 > M55B127. The sequence goes on along the minus strand of JAWOEZ010000039.1, from coordinate 20,323 downwards.
TGCTCTACCTAAAGCTAACATTCTCTGTTGCCCACCACTCATGGTTCCAGCCAACTGTTTCTCTCTCTCTCTTAAAATCGGGAAGATATTATAAACAAATTCCAAGTTGCTTTCTGTTTTTTCTCTGGCATGTGGTATATAATAGGCCCCTAGTTTCAAATTTTCTTTTACAGTCATTAAGGGAAACAGCTCCCTTTTTTGAGGCACTAATGCAACACCTTTTTTTACTATTTGATGGGTATCTAAATTCCCAATTTCTTCACCTTTGAATTTTATACTACCTGACTTATTTTTAACTAGACCCATAATTGCTTTAATTAAGGTACTTTTCCCGGCCCCATTTGATCCAAAGATACTTACAGCTTCATTATCTCTAACTTCCAATGATAGATCCCAGATTACCTGAATTCTTCCATAGGATACATCTAAATTATTTATTTCAAGCATATTATTCCTCCCCCAGGTAAGCAGCTATAACTTCTTTATTTTCAGAAACTTTACTATATGGGCCTTGAGCAATTATTTCACCTTTATTTAAAACTATTACCCGATTAGTAAGTTCTTTAACTACCTTCATTATATGTTCTACAACACAAATAGCCATATCTTTTTGTTGTAAATCTTTTACTATATCCATTAGCTCCCAGGTTTCATCACTTGTAAGTCCAGCCATTATTTCATCTAAAAATATTACCTCAGGATCTGAGGCTAAGGCTCTTCCTAGTTCAACCTTTTTTAACTCCAGTACTGTCAACTCATCTATGCTTTTATTTATCTCTGTGAAATTCAAGAAGTCACAGATTTCTCTGGCAGTTGAGCGCGCTTCACCTAATTTATCACCTTTACCGAACAACGCCCCTACCATTATATTTTCAAGGGCAGTAAAATTTTCTAGTGGGCGAACAATTTGAAAGGTTCTAGCAATACCCATTTGATTTCTAGTATAAGCATTTTTATTTGTCACTTCTTGATCATTAAATATTATTGAACCTTTATTTAATGGTAAGGTTCCCGCCAACACATTAATAACAGTTGTTTTACCAGCCCCATTAGGGCCGATAATACCCAATATTTCTCCTTTATCAACTTCAAAACTGATATCATCTACAGCAACTAAACCACCAAATCTTCTTACAATGTTATTGGCTTTAAGTGTGGGCATTATTATCCCCCCCGACAATATTACTTTTTAATAATTTATTTTTTATAGGAGAATATACTCCCTGAGGTAAAAATAGTACGACGATTACAATTATAATACCGTATACTATTAAATGGCCGTAGGGCATAATTAATTTCAGGTATTCAGATATTAAACCCAAAATTAAGGCACCAATAATTGGACCATTAGTAGAATATATTCCACCAACTAATGCCATCGCTAGAGGCAGAAGTAAAAAGTTAAGTGAAAAAGTACTTTCAGGATTTACAAACGCATACTGTTGAGCATAAGCTGCTCCTACTAAACCCTGAATAGCTGAAGTAACTACAAAAACAAATAGTAAGTATTTGAAAACATTTATCCCACTTGATTTAGCAGTTGTTTCATCATTTCGAATAGAATTTATAGCATAATGAATTCTGCTTCTACTAAAGATCTCAGATAACAATATAGTAAATAGGGCTATTATCAAAATCATGTAATATAATTTTGTAGGACTTCCTCCAAAGATGGATGTACTTAATTGGGTGCCGCTTGATCCACCTGTAAGGTCAGAAAGATTTCTTATAATTACTGAAAAAACGTGAGTTAAAGCTAAAGTTGTAATTGCAAAGTAAATCTGACGTAATCTTAATACAATAAAACCCAGAGCAAAGGCTATTAATCCTGAAAATGCTGCCCCAACAAATAAACTTAAGACAGGATTGAAACCCATATTTACGACTATTAAAACTGAAGCATAAGCACCTAAACCGAAAAATCCGGCTGTACCAAAAGAAAGTTGTCCAGTTCTTAGCATCATATCCCAGCTTAAACTTAATGCCATAAATACTAAAATCGTATTAAATACACTCATTATATAGGCATCAGCATATAAGGGAAGTGTAAATGCAATTAATATTAGTAATACTATAAATAAATTCTTTTTCATTATTTAGCCCCCCTATATGATCTCGCTAAAATTACTATTATTAGAACTCCAAAAAACACGATGTCTGACCAGCCGCCATAACCAGGGATATAATTAATTGCTGATTCACCGATACCTAATAAAATCCCGGCAAATAGTATCCCATTTAAATTACCAAGGCCCGCCATTGCTGCAAGAGCAAAAGATTTAAGTGTAAAAGGAGAACCTACTGCAGGAAAAATTGACGTTCTGGGTAACATAGCTCCTGCTACAATTCCTAAAATAGCTACAGCTAAACTAAATACAAACAAATATACATATTCAACATTAATTCCAACTATTTTGGCCCCTTTTGGGTTCTGGCCCACCGCAAATGTAGCCTGGCCGAGTCGGGTTTTTTTCAAAAATAACTGTAACCCTATTAATACAACTACAGCAAATAATATATAAAGTAATTCATAAGTCCCCATTCTAAAACCAAAAATATTTTTGGAAGCATACGCATATTGGGTATAAACATTTCTTGCTTGCGAAGTCCAAATTATATTAACAATTTCCATTAATATTAATGATACACCAAAAGTAATTAAAAGCTGACTTAAATGACCTTTATTCACCACTTTTTTTACGGTCAAATAATATATGATACCGCCTAAAATAGCTAAAAATATAATCGTTGGTATAATTGATACTAAAGGATCCATTCCAAACTTAGTATTAAGCATATATATAAAATAAAAACCTACAGTTAAAAATTCTCCATGTGCTAAATTTAAGACCCCTAAAATACCTAATACTAATGCTAATGGTAATGCAATCAAGGCATATAAACTACCTCTCTGTAAACCGTTCATTAGCGCATTGGGGTTCCAAACCCCTACTATTATCATAAATATCGCTAATAATATTATTATTGTATATGTTTTTTTAAGAGAAAGTGACATTTTTCCCCTCCATCCATATTAAAATTTATTTTTAAACAAAAGCCGGGCTAAGATAAGCCCGGCTATAATTTAATTTCCTACCAGGTATAAGGATATTCTATTTCAGCTGTTGATAAATCAAATGGCCAAATAACATGTTGTTTACCATCTTGATACTGTAAGATCTTCTGGCTGGTGAAACCTTGATTTTGAATTACATTACTTGGTGTCATTTCTAATGTTGAACCAAGAGGTGACTCATATGTTGTATTTTTTAACTCTTCAATTAATGCTTCTTTTTCTAGTGTTCCTGCATTTTTTATACCTTTAGCAAGATACATAATATTTGTATAACCTAGTGGAGCAAAATAGGTTGCTGGTCTTTCATTATGCATCTTAATATACTCTTCCCAAAAATGGGCTGCTTGATCGTTGACTTCTCTTAAAGCAGGAGCCCACATGCCATATAAAATTACCTTGTCTGATAGAGGGTTTGCTTCGAAGTCCTGAGGCCATCCTGGAGGAGCTCCTACATATAATGGTGGCTCAAAACCAACTTCTCTAGATTGTGCTAAGAGATTAACTGCATCTGCGTCATATCCTGCCCAGATAAATAGGTCTGGGTCATAATCCATTGCTTCACGTAACATAGCTCTATATTCGCCGCCACCTAAAGCAGCACTTTTAAAGGAAGCACCTTCGAAGTCTTCCATAATTGCAGCAAAAGGTCCTTCACCTTCCTGAGCACTCTCAAACATGGATTCATAAGCATCATATGAATCAGTACCAAAAGCACCTTCTTCATATGCTAGGAAAACTCTCCCTACTTCAATTTCTTCATTTTCTTCTACAATGTCTGTCCAACCTTCACCATAACTTGCACCCTGTTGGTAATCCCAAGGATGTAAGTGGAAATACCAATCGGCGTCTGGACCAACAGCTTCTTCCGCTTGATGAGAAGCTGCTCCTGCCCATACAGTTATCTTTTCATATTTTTTAAGAGTCGGAATTTGGGCCTGGTGGACTCCACTCGCCATCCCACCAACAAAGAAATCAACCTCATCTACAGTAGCTAATTTATCAATCGCTGCTGCACCTTTTTCCGGTTTAAACTCACTATCAACTACTATTAATTCTACTTCTCTACCTAATAAGCCACCATCTTCATTGATTTCTTTAACAGCCAATTCCATAGCATTAGTAGATTGACTACCTGTGATATCTCCTAATGGATTTACTGCTCCAATCTTAATTGGATCATCTTGAGCTAATGCACTGAAGCTAAAAGCAAAAGCTAAAATTACAACTAACGAAATAATTAATAAACTATTTCTCTTCAATTTATAATCCCCCTTTTAATTTTTATTCATTCTTAAAAATTACTTTATTAAAATGTAATCATTTTAATCCTTATATCACACCCTTTCAATATAATTTTTACCAAATCTTTAACTCATTTGCCTTTTCTCTAATTTCATCTCTAAAATCCGGATGGGCTATACTAATCATTGCATCTACTCTATCTCTGATGCTTTTTCCTTTAAGATGGGCTACACCATATTCTGTCACTATATAATCTATATCGTTTCTACCCAGAGTAATCTTGGAACCCGGAGGTAATTGAGCTAATATTGTAGAATATTTACCCCCTTTTGCCGTTGATCTTAAGGCAATAATACCTTTGCCTCCTTCAGATCTTTGAGCACCACGGTGGGTATCAACCTGACCACCCGTTCCACTGTAATGTTTATTGCCAATAGCTTCCGAACAAACCTGTCCGGTTACATCGACCTGTAGAGCTGTATTGACACTAATCATCTTGTGATTTTGGCCTAAAACATAAGGATCATTTGTCACTTTACCCTGTTGAAATTCTACCACTAGATTTTTATCTATAAAATCATAGAGCTTTTGAGTACCCAGGGCAAATGTACCTACCATTTTACCCTTCCAAAGAGTTTTCCTTTGATTAGTAATTACTCCTTTTTTGAAAAGGTCTACCATACCATCTGTAAACATCTCGGTATGAATCCCTAAATCATTTTTATCTTCAAGAGCCTCGGTAATAGCATTAGGAATACCACCAATACCCAATTGCAGTGTTGATCCATCTTCAATCAATTCTGCCACATTTTCTCCGATTTCTTTCTCTACTTCACCAGGTTCTATATAAGGTAGTTCAATTAGTGGTGCATTATTTTCTACTACATAATCTACATCAGATATATGAACCTGAGTATCACCTAAAGTCCAAGGTAAATTTTCATTTACTTCTAGGACAACTACATCAATATTTTCAACCATCTGCTTTTCATAGGTCAGTCCTAATGAGAGAGAAAAGAAACCATTTTTGTCCATAGAAGTGGCCGTTCCCCAAAAAATGTTAATATTATCATTGTCTATTTTAATAGAACCAGCTTCATGTAGATTATTTGGAATATAAGTAACATTACCATGTTTATGATTTGCTCTATCCCCGGGACCATAAAACCAGGTTTCATTTAAAAAATGCCCCTTCATTTCTGGTTTTAAGAAATCATAATCTCCCATCATAAGACAAGAAACTATATTAACATTCTCCAGTTCGTCTCTATGTTTTCCAAGTTCTGAGAGAAGTCCCTGTGGCTCAGAACCTGCCATAGCAGTACATACTTTTTGATTGGACTCAACTTTGGAAACTGCTTCTGGTATTGAAATTAACTTCTCATTATATAGTTCATGGAAATCCATTAATCCTCCTCCTTAATAAAAACAAAAATTATAAACTTATTCCTCCATTTACGTCTAAAACTGTCCCATTACAGTAATCTCCAGCTGGAGATGCTAGATATAGATAAGCATTGGCTACATCTTCAGGTTCTCCTAATTCTTTGAATGGTACTTTATCTCTAAGTTTATTTAGTACTTTTTCAGGAATTTTAGCAACCATCTCTGTCATAATATATCCGGGTGCAACTGCATTAACATTAATACCTTTAGAACCTAATTCTTTTGCCCAGGTTTTAGTCATTCCTATTACGCCAGCCTTTGTAGCAGAATAATTAGTCTGCCCTATATTACCCTGTTCACCTACCACAGAAGAAGTGTTAATAATTTTGCCCTCTCCTTTATCCATCATAAGCGGGGCTACTGCCTTTGTACAATTAAATACACCTTTTAAATTGATATCGATTACTTTGTTCCACTGGTCATGGCTCATCTTTGTTAAAAATGAATCTGCTGTAACCCCAGCATTATTTATTAAAATATCGATTGTGTCATATTTATCTAGTATGTTATCTACCATTTCCTGAACCTCTTCCCACTTAGAAACATCAACTTTGATAAAGTAGGCTTCACCACCATCACCATTTATCTTTTCAGCTACTTCATTACCCGCTTCTGAATCAAAATCTGCAATTACTACTTTTGCCCCTTCTTCAGCAAATTTGAAAGCACTCGCTTTACCTATTCCGCTGCCGGCTCCTGTTATAATTGCAACCTTATCTTTCAATCTCATACGTATAACCTCCGCTTCCTTAATTATAAATTTAAAATTTATCCCCATTTAATAGTAAGTGCATTCCAAGCATATCCGATCCCCGCACTCACAAACACAACAATATCTCCGGGCTTAACTTTTCCTTCATCGATAGCAAGTTCTAAAGAGATGATCTGATCATTTTGTCCGATATGGCCGTACTCATCTAGATATATACTCTGTTCCTCAGTTAATCCTAATTGTTCTAACATGAACTGATGAGCAGAATATTTCATATGAAGTATTGCTATATAGTCAACATCATCCATTGTATATCCACTGTTTTTGACAGAATCTTTTACAACCCCTACAAAATTATCAATTGAAACCTCGTTAAGCCTTTCTTTCATAAATTCAGGCTGAAGGACGTCTAAGTGATGTTCATTATTTTCAAGCCTTTCTGAGGTTAATTCTTTTTTAGTTCCTCCGGCGGGAATAACAACACTTTCCGAAAGTGAACCATCTGTTCGGGCTGTTGCCTTTAAAATTTCATTTTTTCCAATATTTTTCTTTAAAATTGCAGCTGTTCCGCCTGCCCCCAAATTATACATAAATGAAACTTTAGGGTTATCAAAATCAATCAGATCTCCATTTCTATAACCAGAACCGATTAGAACAGTCTCCATGTTTTGATTGGACAATAGCATATCTTTAGCAACTTTCATTGCCATTATCATTGTTCCACATCTTAGCGCAATATCAAAAGCCCATGCATTTTTTGCTCCTATTTCATGTTGTAATTTGATAGATGCTGTCCAGATTGGATATTCTTTGTGTTCAGCTCCAGCCCAGATTACTAAGTCAATTTCTGCGGGATTGATATCTGTTTTTTTGATAGCAGTATTGGCTGCCTTAATCCCCATTTCACAGGTATGGTCTTCTTCACCAGGAATCGGTTTTTTCTTAATACCAAACTTATTACTTATTACATCTTCCGGTATACCTGTTTTCTCTGCTATCTCCCCACTACCCATATAATTGTCTGGTATGTAAACCCCAGTCGAGAGGATTCCTACTTTTTCTTTCACATCTTCACCCCCATTAGTTAATTGTTAATTAAATTATAAATAAAGGTAGTTACTAAGATGTTGCATTAAAGTTACAAATAGCATACCCCTTAATATTATTCTAATAATTACTACTTTAATTATAATAAAAATTAGTTACAAAATAGTTGCAAACGGTAAAAAATATCAAAATTCTCTATAATAAAGAAAAGACAGGTTATTAAGCCTGTCTCTTCAAAATCGAATTTTAATTTTTCTTTATCTCCTTATATAATTCAACAGTTTTCTGAGTAGGGATCACTCCCAGATCTTTTTCTAATTTTTCTGCACATCTTTGATAAGTTCTTATCGCCTGTGATCGCTGTCCCATTTTATTATAGGCCTTCATCATAAGTTGATAGGCCTCCTCAATTGTTGCTTCTTCGGCAAGTAATTTTTCTGCCATTTCTATAGTTTTTTGGTTTTTATCTAACTTCAAATATAACTCGGCCAATAACTCTAACCCCTGGATAAACAACTGCTTGTATTTTTCTCTTACTTCACGAGTCCAATCCTGATATAAGCAGTTTGGTAGATAATTTCCATCATATAAGTCTATCCCTTCGTTTAAACTTTCAATTGCTTCCACTATTTTATCATTTTTAGCCTGCCTGATGCCTTTTTTAATTATTCCCTCAAAATGGTTTATATCTACTGTATAGGAAGAATTCGGGTTTAATCCATACCTAGAACCTTTTTTATTAATAAAATAGGGAGTTTCCCGTGCTTTCCTATTAGGTTCTAATACATTATTAAGGGCATTAAGGGCAACTTTAAAATCTCTAATTGCTGATTTTTGATCTTTTTTGCTTGAAATCATTTCAGCGAGTCTTTCTTTTGAAATTAGTTCATCTTGATAGGTTATAAATATTTTAAACAATGTTCTCGCTTTTTTTCTTTTCCAATCTTTATCCTTAACCTCAGTTCTACCTCTCATTAACCTAAATTTCCCGAGAGTTTTCACTTTCAGTGTATAGCCAGGATGGTTTATCCCTAATTCTACATCAAGGTCTTCAAGCATCAATTTACAGAATTCTTTTTCTATTTCCATATTATAGCCGGTAGTCAATATGGGGAGTAAAACGTTTTGCCCCCGGGGACCTAATAAATTAATCGTTTTAAATATAAAATGTAAATTGTTTTCTTGTATGATTGGTACAATCTCTTCAAATCTATGTTTAAAATCAACTTTATGTTCAAGTTTACAGTCTATCAAAGTAAGCCAAATTTGGCCGATAGTTTTACCAAAGATATCATTACAATAATCAAATGATTTAACAGCTTTAGTTAACCATTCTGTGGCTGCTTTATAATCTTTTAAAAATACATATCCAATTCCTAAAGAAAGCTGGATTAAACTCCCTAACCATTCATCCCCTGCTTCCTCACAAATTTTAATCCCTTCTAAACCATATTTCTTCATCTGCTCTTCATAGCCTAAGTTACCATATACTAATGTTAAACCCCACAGAGCCTCAGCACGGCCCCTTCTTACTTCAAGCCTATCAACTATCTCCAAACTTTCTTCATAAGCTTTAATAGCCATTTCCTGCTGACTTGAACCATTTATCTGTAGTGCATGACCCAGTCTCATATGGGCAACTGCTTGAGTAAATAACGAATCTATATTTTTTGATTTTTTCAATCCTGTTTTAGCATATTCTAATGCTTTTCTATTTTTTCCTTCAAAAGAAGCAATTAATGATAATAATAATATCGTCTCACGATGGGCCCTACCTACATTTTTATTATTTTCAATATCTTCTTTTTTAAGTTCATTTTTCAGTAACTTTTCAGCTTCTTTTAAACGTCCAGTTCTAATTTTAACTCTTGAATCCAAGATAAAACTTGTGTTTTCTTCATCAAGCTTATTTAATTTTTCCTGCATTTCTTTAGCTTTAGCCACATTACCCCGGTTTAAATAATTCTCAGCAACTAATCTAAGTAAAACCGATTCTTCCCAGTAATTTTCTTTTTCTCTAAGTTCTAGAGCTTTTTTTAGATATTTATCAGCTTCAGAAGGCTGGACTGTATCAAGATATATCATAGCCATCTTCTGGAAAGCTACACTTATTCCTTTGTAATCATCTTGTTCTTTTAAGTATTTCCGGCCCAGATTATACCAATTGAGAGCTTGATTATAATTACAGGTGAATCGCTCTATATCACCTTTATATAGATATAGGCGTGGAAAGTTTTCAGTTATTCTTTCGGGTAATTTTTCAAACCATTTATTATAAGTACTGAAACGACCTGAAGTAAGTAATTTATTTGCACGCTCTTTTATAATCTTAGCAGCAGTAAAGTAATCCCCACTCTCCAAATTATGATATACCGCCTCCTCAAATTGTTCATTATCCATATAGTATTTTGCAATATCTTTTTGTAATAGAGAGATATTATTTAGTTCTTCTTTAGCTTGTTCTTTTAGGAAATCATGAAATAAATGGTGATACCTATATTTATTATCATCTAATTGAATAATAAATAAATCATTCTTTACTAAGTATTTAAGGATTTGATCACTGTTATCTTTGGCTCGCACATAATCACAAACTTCAGGAGTTAAAACCCTTAAAATCGAAGTCTTAATTAAAAATTTTCTGACCTCTTCATTTTGTTTCAATAAGATTTCTTTAGCTAAATAATTAAAAAGATGTTCTAAAGAGTGCATGGATTTATCTCTTACTACTTCCAGTGAATCTCCATCTTTTATTCCCTGCCTTATCATTTCAACCCCTATAATCCATCCTTCAGTCAACTCATAAATAAGAGTGATATCTTCATCGTTTAGATTATAATCATAATGTTTATTATAAAACTTTTTAATTTCTTTTTTGCTGAGCTTTAGATTATCTTCATTAATTTCTAAAATTTGATCTTTTACCCTCCACATACTGAGGGAAGTAAGGTCAGGAGTCTTCCTTGAAGAAATAACAAGATGCATATTAGGCAGCCGATGGTCTATAAAATGCTCCATTAATTTATTAATTTGAGGTTGATTATTTAATAAATGATAATCATCAATAATCAAATATATTTCTTGATATCGATATTTATCCCAGATCTCATTAATAAGAGAGTTTAAAACAGGGATCCATTCCTGATTGGTCTCCCCTTTTTCTTTTATAAAATTTAATGTCTTCTCTCCAATATCTGAATCAGTAGTGTTAAAAGCATATATTAAATTAATAAGAAAAGTTAATACATCCCCATCCCCTTTACTCACGTTATACCAAAATACGTTATCTTTATCACTAAATCCATATGTTAAATAGGCACTTTTCCCATAACCAGGTCCAGCTTTTACCATTGTTACTGGGTACTGAGCTGTTTTATCAAAAATATTCTTTAAATGCTTTCTGGAGAATATTTTACTCTTATAATAAGGTGGTAGAAATTTTGTTCTCACAATAATGTTCCCAAACACTTTTACACCCCTCTATATTTGTCTTCTGTTTAAATTAAATTCAATAAATCAAGTCAGATTCCTTTATAATTGAACAAATTACTCGTTAATTTTTAGTTTCCAACTAATAATTAAATTCTTTTTAAAATAAATTTAAAATAAAGTGATAAAAATCTTGACATTTTTTTCACAATTATGATAACATATTATTAAGTTGAGTAAAAAGATAAAAAATATAATAAAAGGAGGGTTTATTTATGAAATTTAAAACATTAGGTATTTTGTTAATTGTTTCAGTACTTGTATTAGTACCTGCGGCAGTTAGCGCTCAAGACACTGTATCTTCTGCTTCACAACCAACTAATGATGAACAATTAGTAGAAGCATTGGGTGAAGATGGTACTTGGATCGTTATCTTTAATGAGGATTATAGTACTGATAAAGAGTTAGTAATGGAAGGTGAGTTTGAAAACAATGGAGAACTTGACCGTAAGTTAGCTCTTTATGCCTCAGATAGTGACCATAATGTAACTGAAAGATATACCTTAGAAGCTCCTAGCATAACAGTTAGAAGCCCTAAAGCTAGATTTCTAAATGGTACTTTTGTAGGCGACGTTTATATCGAGTCAAATAACTTCGCTTTAAATGGGTTTACAGTTGATGGCGACATCTATTTTGAAAGTGAAGAAGCTAAAGCTACCTTCACAATTAATGGTGGAGCTGAAGTTACAGGTGATTTAATCAATAATTTTTAATTAAATAAAAAAAAGCCCGGCTTAATAATTGAAATAGATTATTAAGCCGGATTTTTTTATTGGTATATATTCTGCTATTGATATTTGCAAACTTTCTTTTTTTAACTTTTTTCATAAAATGATTATCCTTCTAATCTAAAAGCTTACTCTCCTTATTATAAAAAACTCCTCTAAACAAAACTTTTTTATATTTCAATAATTTGAACTTGTTTTGCATTTTAATTATAATAAAGTTGAATAATTCTTTTAAAATTTTAATGGGTTATTTAGAAGTAAAAATGTACTAAATAATTCTATTCCACTTTGCAACTTAATTGTAACTTGCAGGTAACACTCTTTTATTACAATATATATATGGAAAAGATAAACAAAAATCATTAGGAGGGATTATTTTGCAAGAAGTTATTATTGCAAGCGCAACTCGCACTGCGATTGGTTCATTTGGAAAGAGTCTAAAAGACGTTCCCGTTGTTGATCTTGGCACAAAAGTTATTCAGGATGTTTTAAATAGGGCTGATGTTAGTCCAGAAGTTGTTGAAGATGTCATTATGGGAATAATCCTACAAGCTGGTAAAGGTCAAAATGTAGCTAGACAAGCTTCTCTTAAAGCAGGACTGGGCGTAGATGTACCGGCAATGTCAATAAATAAACTCTGTGGATCAGGTCTTAAATCAGTAAATTTAGCAGTTCAGGAGATACTTTTAGGTGATGCAGAAGTTGTTATAGCAGGTGGAATGGAAAGTATGAGCAGAGCTCCTTACATATTGGATAAAGCCCGTTTTGGTTATAAGATGGGAGACGGTAAACTTGTTGATACGATGATCAAAGATGGTTTAACATGTGCAGTTAATGAATATCATATGGGTATTACTGCAGAAAATTTAGCTGAAAAATATAATATTAGCAGAAAAGAGCAAGACGAATTCGCTGCAAAAAGTCAAAATAAAGCAATAGAAGCTATTGATAATGATCGTTTTCAGGATGAAATAGTACCGGTAGAAGTACCTCAACGAAAAGGGGATCCTGAAGAATTCAAAAAGGATGAACTTCCTCGTAGGGGAATTACAACTGATTCTTTAGCAAAACTACGTCCGGCTTTTAAAAAAGATGGTACAGTTACTGCTGGTAATTCTTCTGGTATTAATGATGGAGCGGCCGCTTTATTAGTCATGTCTAAGCAAAAAGCTGAAGAATTAGATGTAACCCCTTTAGCTAAAATCGTTTCATATGCTACCGCTGCGGTTGATCCTAAAATCATGGGTATAGGCCCGGTTCCTTCTATCAAAAAAGCCTTATCAAAAATAAATTGGAATCTAGAAGATATACAACTTGTCGAATTAAATGAAGCGTTTGCTGCTCAATCACTTGCTGTTTTAAAAGAATTACCTTTTGATCCAGATATTGTGAATGTAAATGGTGGCGCTATTGCCCTGGGACATCCTATAGGAGCAAGTGGTGCAAGAATTTTAGTAACCTTACTTCACGAAATGAAAAAAAGAGAACTTAAAAGAGGCTTGGCTTCACTTTGTGTTGGTGGTGGTATGGGAGTAACAACCATTGTAGAAAAATTATAATATGAAAAAGATTTTTAAAATAAATAATCCCTACTATAAAAGAAAGTATAATTTCTAATTATAGTAGGGTGGCCTTAGGCCATTTTTTTATACTTTATTAAATTTTAAAGCAATAAAAAAACCCGACTCTATTACAAGTCGGGGATTAGTTGCCATATCTTATAATACTATATTATAATTTAACAACATTTTCAGCCTGTAGGCCGCGGTCGCCTTCAACGATTTCAAATTCTACTTCTTGATCTTCGTTTAAGGTCTTGAAACCATCATCTTCAATAGCTGAAAAGTGAACAAAAACATCGTCGCCGTCTTCTCTTTCAATAAAACCATAACCTTTTTTCTCGTCAAACCATTTAACTGTACCTGTGTAAGTCATTAAAATTTATTCCTCCTAAATTTGTTTATTGAGCATTCTTTCTTAATATTTTTTTGCTCAACACATTAAATATAACACAATATATTGGTGATGTCAACAAAATTCGACATGATAAATAATTTGATTTTGCTCAAAAAATTTAGGATAAAATATCAAGTATAGTATTCGATTTTTTTCTTTTTTGGAGAATAACATAAAATATCAATAAATAATTCACATTTATATTATAACCTTCACTATGCAAAATCTACATTAATTACAACTTTATCTGGGCTCTATCATTGAAAAAACTTTTCATTCCCCATTTGACCATTAGATAAACAGTCAGGGTTACACTTCCCAAGATACCCATCATAATAGCTATCTGATATTTTATTGCGGTTAAAGGAGCTGCTCCTGCTAAAATTTGTCCGGTCATCATTCCTGGTAAAAATACTATTCCCATTCCAATCATTGAATTAATAGTTGGTAGTACTGCATTATAAAAAGATCTATTTTGAATATTTTTAGTTGCCTTACTGGGAGTAGCACCTAACATCAAAGCATTTTCTATCATTTTTTTATTATCATTAACTCCTGTAATTAAACCCTGAGCACCAAGTGAGATTCCTGTCATCGAATTACCGATTAACATTCCCGAAATCGGGATAAAGTATTGAGGCATATACCACGGTTCAATATTAATCACGATGAATAGGAAAAATAATATACTAACTACCGTCCCCCCGAACATAGATAGGCCGATTATTACTTTCAAATTTCTGGACAATTTTTTTTCTACTCTCGAATAAATATTGAAAATAGCAAACATTTCCATAATCAAAAGTATTAAGATAGTTATATATGGATTGGGGTCTTTAAATACATAGGTTAGTACATAACCAACCAATACTAATTGAATTGTCATCCTAAAGGAGGCTAACAATATCTGGTTTTCATGACCAATCTCTTCTTTTTTTACAATAAATAATAAGACAAGCACAAATATATAAGCAGTAACTAAACTTATAATAGAAATATCAATTATAGACTCTGTCATTGTCCACGCCCCTTTTTAACTAATCTTATCGAGACCACCTTCATTAATAATTATAATTCGGTCCCCGTATTTTCTAGCAATCTCTTTTGAGTGGGTAACCATAATCAAGGTCCCCTCTTTTTCATTTATACAATCTACAACCATTTCTATAATCAGCCTTTCGGTTTCTTCGTCCAAAGCAGATGACGGTTCATCCAAAAGCAATATATCTGGGTCTAACAGTAGAATTCTAGCTAAAGCTAACCTCTGTTTTTCTCCTCCAGATAACTTCTCGGCATCTTCATCTAACGTAAGGTCATTTAAACCTACTTTTTTTAATATTTTTATATATTTCTGATCAGACATATCATATTCATTATTATACTGCAAGGTTATTGTAAAATTATCTCTTATAGTACCTGAAAAAATCACTGGATTCTGTGGTAACATTAATACTTCTCTTCTTAGCTTAATAGGGTTATATTCAGTAA
Source organism: Halanaerobiales bacterium (assembly GCA_046482435.1). GTDB lineage: Bacteria > Bacillota > Halanaerobiia > Halanaerobiales > M55B127 > M55B127. The sequence continues at coordinate 5,139 of JAWOEZ010000039.1, read as the reverse complement.
GTTCTTTACCTTTAAATTTAATTGTACCCTTATCATTGGTAACCATATTATTTAATAGTTTTAGAAAAGTAGATTTACCTCCTCCACTCCTTCCAACAATACAGGTAATTTCTCCTTCATCAATTTTAAGGCTATCTATTTTTAAAATATCTTTGAATTCAATATTACTTAGTTCGAACATATTAGTCACCTCATTAATGAAAATATTGATGGTCCAGTACTTATTAAGCTAACAGCTTATAATTTCATATATATATTCTAAAAATTATTATTGATCCATTATAATTATTCTTCATTAATTACAGGATAATCAATTAAGGAAATGAATTCTTCTAAACTACCTCCTGATAGAAAACAATCGATGATTTTTCTACCTAAAGGAAGTACTTCATCCCTATTATAATTTTTTAAATAATCTTTAAAAAAATCTCTTAGTATTCTGGCCCCCTTGTCAAATGCTTTTAAACCTACTTCGGGTTGATTTTGAACTTTTAATAGTTCTCTTTCTATCATTTGACCTTCAACCATAACATCTCTTAGAGTATATCCAAGCAGCGGTAAACGGGAGGGTTCGATCTGGTCTTCAGTAAACCAGGCACCTCCTCTACGGGCCAAATACTCTCTAGCAATCCATTCCGGCATGAACCCAACTTCCCAGGAACCAATGTACTGATTAGGACATAAAATATATTTTACATCAGGAGATTCTACAATCTGTTTTAATAAAATATTTGCCTGGTCTACTTTCCGGCCCGTTGCAAATGGCCAGTAGGAACCTACCCCTTCAGAACTCATACCATCTGTATCGTTTATACTGGGGTTTCCATATCCTCTTGGAGAAACTAAACGCCATAACCATGCTAAAGCAGGTGGTAAAACATGAAACAAACCTAATATACCGTAGGTTGGATTATCTTTTGTACAAGGGGGAGTTCTTACCCCAAAACCCCGTACATCAATATCTACTGAACCTTCTAAGACATCCGGCACATTTTTGCGCGGTATTACTACCCTAGGATTAGGGCATGGTTTCCCCGGCTGATCCTCGATATGCTCCCATATTAAGGCAGTACTATTGGGGGCAGCATCAATATTTAAAAATAAAAGTGGACCCTCCGGATGACAAGTGATTGACTCTAGATGAGGATCAACTCCGTATTGGTCAATATGATCTACCCTTATAAACCAGGCATTTTCTGCGTCTTTTAAAGTTAATTTCCCTTTGCTTTTCTGAAGATAGGAAGGGGTTACAGCCATATCATCTGCAATTGGACGCAGGCTACAACCCTGTGGTAGTGTTATCTTATACTCGTCTTCTGTAATTATATTTTTACCAAGTAGTATTCTTCCACTTCTCTCCCGGTGCATATCCTGTAACATTTCTGATTTTCCGGCTCCACTGGCTCCTTCATATGCAATATTAATTTTATTATTATAAGGTGTAATAACCTGTACTGCCGAACAATGTAAGGTAGGCCATTCGTTTTTTTCGCCCAAATTAATCAACATACTATAGACCCCTTTTTTAGCACTGGGACCTGGATACAAATTATAGCTAAATAGTTCATAGTTATTATTTAATCTATTATGTACTACAACCTGTTTTCCATTAAAATGAGTATGTCTAAAAGGTGGAGCCACAAACATGTAACCTTTAGGGCTTAGCTCCCCTTCTATTTCTTCAAACTTTTTGATTCCTTGTAATAGAGCCAGACCAAAAGCAAAAAAACCAGCATTAGCTGGTGCTATCGCCATGACCGGATAATTCAAATTCTCTGGTCCTGCTTCAAAGAAAAAAGCAACTAATTCCTGGGACTTCAGCCACTCAAAAGTTTCCTGTCTTGTTTTAGCAAAGCTCTCTTTAAACCTCTCTTCAAATCTCTCTTTATCAGTGGGATAATCATCTGCAATCACCATACAATCAGGATCTCTTCTACGCATATATGGTTCTAAAAAATTAGCAGAAATTCCGTTCCTAACTTTACAAACTTCCGCTTCTGAAAAGGTCTGATCTTTATTTATATTATATTTTACTTGCTTAAAATCACCCACACTATCTATTATCGATAGATTTTTTAGTTTTTTAATACTATCAACTATTTGATAATCCAGACATTGTTCGAATATTTCTTTAACTCCACTTGCTAAATTAATATTACTAAATAATTCTTCTTTTTCCATTTTATATACCCCCTACTCTCTGCTCAACTAGTCTTTTTAAATAATTTTAAATTACCAGCGTACCTTATATCCCCTGGTATCGATATGAATAAAAGGACTGTGTTTGGAGGTTCTTCTATACAATCCAAGACCTCCAACAAATTCTTCATACTCTCTTCTCTCATAAGCTCCCTCTACCATATCATATAGTATATCAGCATCTTTAGAATCAATTTTCCCATCACTATTTAAATCATCCATTTCACCATCTTTAGGATAAACGTCTATAATTATATCGGCAGCATCACCAAATATATGTCTGCTTAATTCTATATTACCCAGGTAATTATTATAATGGGGAGTTCTGTAGCCACTTATTATATGGAAAGTGTCCACATTAAACCCTTTTTGATTAATTTCATAAAGGAGATATTCCAACTTATTTAACAAAAGTTCCTGTAAAACAACATATTTAGGATAGCTATCTTGCTGTTTGCATATAAACTGCTTTAATTGAAAATGGGGTGTTAAATAAGTATCTTTATTTTCAGGCGTTACTTTTATAAATCCTTGTGGTAAGCTATAATTTTTATCATTATTAATCACTTTCACAGGATAATTACCTATCCGGTACCCATTTAAATATTCTCCTTCTAAATTGCTAAATGGCTCCAAAACAAACACATTAAGTTTTATTTTCTCTTTAGTAATATTATTAGTTATTGTAATCGGATAATTACCAGGTTTTTGAGGAAATCCTATTTTCCATTCAAAATCATCGCTGCTAGTTATATTAATGTTATTACCTGTAAGTACATAATTTTCATTTTCTTTTGGTTCATATATATTTAACTTTAATTCTTCTTCAGGTAAAATAAAAACACTTGACACCTCATGAGAAACTATGTTGTTATTATATACCACTTGGAAATCTGCTTTTCCATCATCAAAAGCTTGCACAGTCATTGTTTGAAATAGAAGTATGAAGATTATTATTAATATTTTTTTATTCATAACCATCCTCTTTCTGAGCATAGTATGCCTCAATTAAATTTTTATCTCTATTATAAATATCTTTCCTAAATTGCAATTCGCCTTCATCATTTACCCACGATGTCATATATATTATATGGATAGGAATTTTTTCTGTTAGATCAATTTTTGTTTCTTCTTTACTAGTTAATATTTTCTCGATTTTTTCAGGTTCCCACATATCGTTCCTTTTCAGAATATATTCAGCTAATTTATAGGGCTCTTCTAATCTTATACACCCCGAACTAAAACTCCTTTCCATCTCTTCAAACAATTCTTTTTGAGGCGTGTCATGTAGATATACACTATATTTATTCGGAAACATGAACTTAATACTGCCCAGGGCGTTATTAGGACCGGGTTCTTGTTTTAAATAATAATTGAAATTTTCTTCATCTAACTCTTCCCAATCTATTTCCTCAGGATCAACCTCTTCAAATTTACCCTCCGATATTCTTAAAACTTTATAATTGTTTTTAGTTAAATAATCAATATCCTCTTTAATAAGAGGTAATTTATCTTCAACAGCAATACTCTTCGGTAAATTCCAGGAAGGATTAAATACCAAGCGATTAATTTTATCACTAAAAACTGGTGTACTTCTCTGTTCTTTACCAACTATAACTTTCATATCAAATATATTTTGCTGTTCCTCAACCACTTTCAGTTCATAATTAGCTATATTTACAAAGATATAAGTCTCGCCTAATTTTTGAGGAAGCCATCTCAATCTTTCCATATTAATTGTAATTTTTTCCAACCTCATATCCACATTTTTATTCAAGGCAATTTTAGTATCTTCTCCTACTATTCCATCTGGCGAGAGGCCGTGTCTACTCTGAAAAACAGTAACTGCCTCATAAAGCTCTTTATCAAATTTATTATTTATATCTCCTTTATAATCCTCGGACTGTTTTAAACGTTCTTTAAGCTGTAATATATCATAGCCCTGCATTCCCTCTTCCACTACTCTGCCGATATCAACTTTTTTAAACCCACCTTCTTTTTTAATATTTTTATATGTATCAAGGGTATTACGTAATTTTAAATAATTTTCAGTATGAGGTAATAAAGAATACAACGATTCTCTTATCTTATTTTTATTACGCGTGTTTTCTAAAAAATTAGATAAATTGATTTCATCTTTGATACTACTCCAATCTCTTTCAAAATCTTCAGGGTCTAAAAGACCGTTGGTAAAATGGGCCGCCAGTAATAAATAAGAATTTGATAATATTATTTCGGATAACGATTTGTCCTCTAAACTCAATACGTTTTTAGACAGATTATTTTTTAAATAGTTGTATCTATATAATTCCGGGCTTAAACCTTCTTGTTCTATGTTTTTTATGATTTTCATTAGTTCAAAAGCCGATTCATTAAAATTATTACCCTCTAACCAAAAAGGGGAATAAAGATTCTCTTCATAGATATCTGCTAGTTCGTGTGCAAAGAAAGGTTCTTTTATTTTCAAGCTGTTTTCTCGGGGTTCTTCAAATAATAGCAGCTGATATTTAATAGAGTCTTTAATATTTTTTTGAGCATGAACTCTTTCCATTGTAAACAAAAATATCATGATAAATATTAAAAATATTGTGGTGTATATATAAGGCTTTTTCATATTATCCCCACTCTTCATTTTTAACATACTAGTAAATTATAACTCGGCTTAAAAATATTGCCGGTATTACAATCATAATTATATGTTAAATAATTATTCACAAGAAGTCAAATCTGTTATCTGAAAATATAATCTTCCCTGTATTTTAATCACTATATAATCTTCCCTTTTTAAAATTTCCTCAAACACAGTGACAATCGTATTATCTTAGATATCTAGGTGAACCTCTCTCGTGAACTACTCGGCATTGAAATACCGAGCTTCATAGTCGCTTGATCTTATGGGACATAAGATGAATTTCACCCGTAACATCGATCAAGTTACCT
>JAWOEZ010000027.1:0-21705 GCA_046482435.1 Halanaerobiales bacterium | reverse complement strand
GGTTTTTCGGTGTTACATATGGTATCGGTAGATTAAAACCGAGCAAATTCATCACCCATTTAAAAAAGGGTGGGTTCTTTGCTCTTTCTTCCTAAATTTGATTATAATATAATAACTCCCATTATTAATTGAAAAATAATGGGAGTTATCAAGTGTTAAAATTATTTCTACTTAAAAATCATTCTTCTTTCTTATATTTATGTAGCAGAATTGAACATTTAGCTTTAGAAGCAATTCTATCAGTTTTTTTACCAAAGAGAGTCTGATAAACCCACCAGTCACCAGAGGGACCTATTATTAGTAGATCAAAGTCTTCTGACACCTTTCCTACTTCATCCTCAACATTTTTACCTTTTAACAGTAAGGATTCAGCGTCTATATCATAATTTTTAGCATCTTCTATAGCTCTATCAAGTAAATTCTGGCCTTTTTGTTCATTGCCACCATACTTATCTATCATATGGGCAATTGTTAATTGTGCTCCAGTTTCACCAATGATTCTAGAGATTAAATTCATTCTACTTGGGTCGGGTTCAAAAGCAATTGGGTATAAGATATTATTAATGTCATCAAGATCATTTCTGTTCTTATATATTATCACATCACAATGAGAATTATTCATAATATGGGAAGCCATATTTGATATCTTACTTTTTGGTTTAGGCCCCCATCCTAATATAATAGCATCAGCATCAATATCATATGCTTCTTCTAAAATACCTCTTTCCACAGATTTAGCTGTAGTCATTTTTCTATTACTGTGAATACCTAAAGTCATCATCCTGTGATGACTTTCAGTAACCCGTTTTGATCCTTCTCTCCATTCTTTTGGAACTCTTGAATACTGACCTTCCGGCATAACATGAATTAACTCAACCTCACCTTTTCTTTTCTCTATCAGAAATGAAGTAAGATTGGTAAGATTATTAATATCAGCTCTATGTCCTAGGGGTAATAAAATCTTCTCATATCCTGACCATTTGCCATTATCTTTTTTAGAAATCATTTATCTACCACCTCTTTGAGGCTTAAATTTAGTTTTAATACATTTACTCTCTCTTGTCCAAACATACCCCATAACTTTTCCTCAGTATGTTCTTCAATTAAATTATTTAACACTTTTTCATCTAAATTATTATGACTTGCTACTGCACTAACTTGCATATATGCAGCTTGCGGACTAATGTGAGGATCAAGACCCGAGCCAGATTCAGTAACTATATCAGCAGGTACTGCATTATTTTCAATTTGATACCTATCCTTTATATTCCCAAGATCTTCTTGTAATCTTTCAGTTAAAAGAGGGTTGTTTGGTGCCAAATTTGCACTGCTTGAATAATTACCATCATAATTTATAGAAGAAACTCTACCTCTGAAATATTTAGGATCTTCAAAATTTTGTCCGATTAAAGAAGAACCAACTGTATTATTATCGTATTTAACTAGACTCCCTTGAGCCTTGTCACCCCAAATTTGACCTATTCCACCTAATAAAAGAGGGTATATAACTGAGAAGATAACTATCCCAACCAATATCAATTTTAAAGAAACCATAATCTCATTTTTAAAATTCATTTAAAAAACCCCCAAAGTTACTAATAACATGTCAATTAGTTTTATTGAAATAAAGGGTGCAATTAGACCAGCTCCACCATACATAACCAAATTCTTCCTAAGTAATATGGCTGAGCTCTCAGCTTTATAGTCTACACCTTTCATAGCAAGTGGAATTAAAAATGGTATAATTAGTGAGTTATAAATTAAGGAAGCAATAACCACACTTTGCGGCGAATAAAGATTTAATATATTCAAATGCTGCAAACTCGGTATACCCGCACTAAAAATGGCAGGTACTAGAGCAAAATATCTAGATACATCATTAGCAATACTAAATGTTGTTAACGATCCTCTTGTCATTAATAGTTGTTTTCCAACCGCAACAACCTCAATCAATTTTGTTGGATCAGAATCTAAGTCTACCATATTACCTGCTTCCTTAGCTGCATTTGTTCCCGCCTGCATAGCTAAACCAACATCTGCTTTAGCTAAGGCAGGAGCATCGTTTGTTCCATCACCAGTCATACCGATTAATTTACCTTCTTTTTGAATTTTACCAACTAATTCAATCTTTTCTTCAGGTTTAAATTCTGAATAATATTCATCAATACCGGCTTGCTGTGCAACATAGCGAGCAGTCCTTTCATTATCTCCGGTAGCCATTATAGTTTCGACTCCCATTTCCTGTAATTCTTTAATTCTTTCTTTAATACCTAGTTTTAATTCATCCTGTAATTCAATTAGGCCAACTATTTTTTTATCTACAGAAACAGCTAAAGGAGTTCCTCCATTATCAGCTATTTCATTCGCTTTTTCAGTTAAACCTTCCGGAGTTTGATTTGCGTATTCTTTAACTGCTTCAACTGCTCCTTTTCTAATCTCTGTACCATCCGGTAAATCTATTCCACTCATCCTGGTTTTAGCGGAAAATTCTACGAAGTTTTCTTTTTTAATTTCACTCTCATCAATATCTACTCCTTTATCATGAGCCAGGTTTACAATAGACCTTCCTTCAGGAGTCTCATCAAAATATGAAGATTGTAAACAAGCTTTATAAAGTTCATCTTTTACATCGTCACCTATTGGAATGAAATTTTCTGCAATTCTTTCACCAGTTGTGATTGTACCTGTTTTGTCAAGTATTAAAGTATCAAGGTCACCAGCTGATTCAACAGCTTTTCCTGATTTTGCAATTATATTTTCGCGTGTAACCCTTGTCATACCTGCTATCCGTATCGAGGCTAATAGCGCACCAATAGTTGTAGGCATTAAACCTATAAGTAATGCAATCAAATTTGCTACATCTACATCCATATCGATATACATTCCAAAGAATCTCATGGTTACTACAGCAGCAAGATAGATAAAAGTAAAACTTGCCAATAAAAGTGTCATTGAAATTTCATTTGGGGTTTTCTGCCTAGAAGCAGTTTCTACTAAACCAATCATCCGGTCTAAGAATGATTCTCCTACTTCAGCAGTAACCTCGATTTTAATTTTATCACTTAAAACTTCAGTACCTTCAGTGACAGAGTTTCTATCCCCACCACTTTCTCTTATAACTGGTTCCGATTCACCTGTAATGGCAGATTCATCTACCGAAGCACTACCCTCAATTACACTACCGTCTCTCGGAATAATATCTCCTTTATCAACAAAAACAATATCACCTTTTTGAATCTCATCACTAGGTAGTACTTCATAATCATCTTCAGTGATATCTTCTAATGATATGTCCTCTTTTAATTTTTTTCCATCAGTTTCAACCTGTAAAGCTCTTAAACTTTCTGCATGTGCTTCTCCTTGCAGTTCTGCAAGGGATTCGGCATAATTAGCAAATAATAATGTGAATACTAATATAAACGTGATTGCTGCATAATACCAGACCGGTTCTTGGCCCTTAAAAAACGATGGGTAAAAAGTTAATATTATTGTTAATACTGTGCAGATTTCAACTACAAACATAACTGGATTTTTTATTAAATAAGTGGGGTCAAGTTTTATAAAAGACTGTTTAATTGCAGTAAACTGTTGTCCCCAATCTATATCGAAGTTCATATTACATACCTCCTAACATTTCAGCAACTGGTCCTACTGCTAAAGCTGGCATAAAGATTAAACCGCCAATTATAATCATAACTCCTACAAATAAAACCAAGAAAGAAATGTTCTCAACTTTAAGTGTACCTTCTGTTTCTGGTCTAATTTTTTTCTTGGATAAATAACCGGCTATAAGAAGTTGACCAAATATGGGTAAGTAACGACCTAATAATATAATTACCCCATTGAACGAATTATAAAAAACACTATTATCCATAAGCCCTTCAAAGCCACTACCATTATTGGCTCCTGCTGAAAACATTTCATACAAGATCTCAGCAAAACCTCTAAATCCCGGGTTGTTTATGGCAGAAGTACCGGCTTCAGTAATAACTGCAACTGAGGTTGGAATAAGAACCAAGATGGGTAATAATAGTATTATCATTGCTGCTATCTTTACTTCTCGCCATTCAATCTGTTTGCCAATATATTGGGGAGCTCTTCCGATCATTAATCCGGCGATGAACACACAAATAAATATATATGTCATTAAATTGAGAAGACCAACACCAATTCCATTGAACAAACAATTCATCGCCATACCTAAGAATGGCCCCATACTACCCATAGCTGTAAAACTATTATGCATACTGTTTACAGCCCCATTAGTTGTGGAGGTGGTTGAAACAGCCCATAATGCACTCAGTGAAGGCCCGAACCGGACTTCCTTACCTTCCATATTCCCAAACTCTTGATTGACTGTTAAACCCTGTTCACTAGCTTGTAGAGCTGCATTAGGTTGTAACTCACCTATAACACTCACAGACAATAATCCTAAGAATATTACAAATATAGCAGAAATTAAGATTACACCATGTCTTCTTTTTCCTAGCCAAACTCCAAATGAATATATTACAGCCATTGGACTAGCTAAAAGTACAAGATTAAGTACTATATTTGAGAGGGTGGTTGGGTTTTCAAAAGGATGAGCAGCATTGGCAGCAAAGAACCCACCACCATTAGTACCCAATATTTTTATTGACTCCACCCCTGCAACTGGACCAATTCTAATAGTTTGTTTAATACCTTCAATAGTATTAACCACAACTTCTCCACCAAACCATTGCGGAGAACCTTGGGCAATTAAAAACAAACCAACTATTAGTGATACTGGAAACAAAAATCTTATTGACCCTTTAATTACATTTCTATAAAAATTCCCTAATTTATCATTTTCTTCATTTTGAATTCCTCTTGTAAAAGCAGGAGCTAATGCAAGTCCTGTTGCAGCTGATAAAAACATTGCAAGCCCTACTCCAAATACTTGGCTAAATGTAGAAAGAATTTCTCCTCCATAATGCTGCTGATTCGTATTTGATACAAACGTACTCGCAGTATGGAAAGCTTGACTCCAACTCATCCCTTTAAGATTTAATGAGTTAAGAGGTAATAACCCTTGGAATTTAAATATAAGAAATAATAATCCAAAAAGTAAACCATTAAATACCAAGATGGAATATAGGTATTTCTTCCAAGTTGTTTCTTTTTCTGAATCTAACTTTAAAAAATTATAAATTGAATTTTCAATACGACTAAAAGGTTTTTCTAGCTTATCAATCCATTTTAACCAATTTGGTAATTCACTTTTGCTTTTTGCCTCTTCTCTATATATCCATGCTATGTATTCACCAAAAACATATACTAGAAAAGCTAATATACCAAAGAAAACTATTAAACTGAGAATAATCAACATATAATCATCACCTTCTTAAAACTTAGTAGGAAAAAATAAAACATATATTAAATAAACAAAAACAAATATTGTAACTAAAAATAAAATTATATTACCTATATTCATTGACATCACCTCATATTTTTTTATATACAATTATCATTTCAAATATTAGAATAGAACTATAGAAAAAATCGTTTTCCTCATTGTTTTTTTTATTGCTATTTCCTATAATATTTAAATCCTAAAAAAATCTAAAGTTAAATATTTAGTGATCAAGTCCAATTTAATACATTTATATCTTTAAAGATTAATACCATTTACCCTATTATTATATTCTTCATTATAAACTAATTTTTCTTTTTTGATTCATAATCCATTATAATTCATTATTGGGTCATTTTTCAAACCAAGTAATTTAGTAATTGAACTGTATCGAAAACTTCATTCCAAAATTATTTTGCAATATAATAGTAATGAATATCTTTAAATATTTTAATAACAGCAAAGAATATTACAAAAAATTCTAGTCTGCCTAAGAACATGCCAAAGGTTTCAGTCCATAATATTAAGGGGGGAGCATCTGCAGCTGTTACCCCTACTGATAGCCCTACTGTACCTAAAGCAGAGGCAAATTCGAACATTGAATCTGATAAATTATAACCCTGAGAAAGAAATATTAACACTCCCATAAAATATGTAAACATATATAAGACAACATAATTGGCAGCTTCCATAACATAATTAGATTTTACTTCTATACGTTTCTCACCACGCCAGATATAATTTTTTCTCACTATATCTTCTGGTAAAAAATATCCTTTAATCTCCCAATAAATAGATTTGAATATCAAATATATCCTATAAAGTTTAATACCACCCGCGGTAGAACCAGTACCACCTCCAACGAGCATCAATATGATAATACAAAATACACCAAAAAGATTCCAGGTAGTAAATGTATCAAGAGAATAACCAGTAGTCGAGATCGCTGTAATTGTTTCAAAAATTGATCTTCTTAATACTGCTGGAACTGAATCATATAAATTATTAACCGTGAAATACATTATTATAGGAATGAATACTGCATTTAATAACATGAGCAAACGGACTTCTCCATTTTTAAAGAAGACCTTAAATCTGCCTTTTAATAAAGCGAAATGAGTTGCAAAGTTTGTAGTGCCAATTAACATTAATATCCAGGTAACCATCTCAATCGATATACTATCATAATGACCAATCGAATCCACTTGAGTAGAAAAACCACCTGTAGAAAGAGCAGCAAGGGAATGGTTAAAAGCATCAAAAACACTCATTCCGACTAATATATATAAAATAATCCCACCCAGGGTATAACTACTATAAATTAACATTATAGCTTTAGTTGATCTTTTAACATGGGGAAGAAGTTGGTCACTTCTTCCTTCTGCATTATAAAGTCCAAAACCATAAGGGTGTAATACAGATGATAACATTACAACAACTAAACCTGCCCCACCAAAGAACTGCATAATGGATCGCCATAATAATATTAATTTAGGGGCAGCTGTAACATCCACTACAGATAAACCAGTCGTTGTCCAGCCACTCATTGATTCAAAAATTGCTTGGGTAAAATTCAACATATTAATTAACATAAATGGTATAGCTGAAAATATAACGGCTATAATCCAAGAAACTAATACTATAATACCGCCTTCTTTTAAAGAAAGAGATACTTCTTCTCTATTATGTTTTGTATACTTCCATGCAATATAGCCTATCAATAATAAAATAACAGAAGGTATTATAAAAGCATAACTATATTTAACTTCTTTAGGATAAAAGGGAAGACTTAATAGTGGCAACAATAAAAATGCTGAACTTGCCATCATTAATATCCCTATATATTTGACTAATAATTGATATCTTTCTTTTAATATATTTATATATCTCATTATTACACCTACTTATTCTCCTATTAGTACCTTAAATGCTTCTGCTTGTTTTTCAGGTAAAGTTATTATCAAAGTTTTATCTTCCGCTAATAACTTTGTATCACCTTTAGGAATTAAAACTTGGTCATCTCGGATAATACATCCAAATACAATATCATGGGGTAAATCTATTTCTCTCAAGGTTTTACCAATAATAGGAGAATCCTCTTGCAGCACAATCTGGGAGATATTTAATCTTCCCTCTTCTATGGAAATTAAATTACTTACATTTGAAACTTCAACACGCTGTTCAATTAGTATAGAAATGAGTTTCGTGGTGTTAAATATTGTTTCTACTCCTAATTTTTTAAATATTTCTTCGTTATCCGGATTATTAATTACTGAAAATGTTTTGGGTATCTCAAAATAATTTTTACCCACTTGACAAATGAACAAATTGTTGGGGTCATTATCTGTAAGTGCCAGAATAATATCAGCTTTATTTGCACCAGCTTGATCTAAAAAATAAGGGTTAGTGCCATCGCCCTTAATGACTAAAGCATTAGTTTTACTTGCTATATAATCACAATATCTCTTATCATCATTAATAACTGATACTTCATATCCTTTAGCTATAAACTTTTTTATTAAGTGGTAAGTTACCTTGCCGTCACCAACAATAATTATTCTCATAACAGACTCTCCTCATCTATTGAATCAGCACTTTCTCCAGTTAAACTTTCTCTTAAACTATCTATAAATAAGTCAGTAGGACTTAATGTTATTATATCAGTGTTTCTATATATTATAGCCTTATCGGGTTGATTAATTTTAACAATAACTTCTGGCACCTCATAAATATCGTTAGCGATTTGAGAAACCATTGAATTGACACTATCGATTTCAGTAGTAACAATTGCCATATCTGCTTTATTGAGTTTGGCCTCTAATAACACTTGCAGTTCAGTAGCATCTCCATTTATAGTAAAGCCAGTAAAGTCAGGAGATAATTTATCAAAAGCAGATTTTTTTCTATCTATTACTACAACATTTTCTCCATTTTTAGATAGAAGATCAGCAACCGCTGAACCTGTTTTTCCACACCCTATTACAATTATATACATCTTTAATTCTCCTTATCATTATCTTCTTCATCGTCAAGTTTAATGTCTCTTTTTGAATAATCAAATTGGCTTGTTCTTTCTAAATTCTCTTGGGCGGGTTTATAAGAAGGATCAAGTGCTAAAGCAGCTCTATATTGCTTTTGTGCTTTCAAAGGTTTATTTTTATATTCTAATATTACCCCAAGTAAATTAAATGCTTCTGGTTTAGAAGTATCTAAACTAACTGCTTCTTGTAAATATTCATAACCTTTTTCTAATTCTTGATTATTTATACAACTCTTTGCAAATTTTAAATAATCATCATAACTTTCTAGCTCATCTTCTTTTAATTCTAATTGTTCTCTTGAAATTACTTCATTGACAATTTCTTTTATCTCTTCCGGTGTAAAGGGTTTGTTTAAATAATCTATTGCTCCTAACTTCATGGTTTCAACAGCACTATCTACCGAACCGAAACCTGTAATTATAACTATATTGGCTTTCTGATCTTCTTCCTTAATCTGCTTTAATGTATCAATTCCATTCACACCTGGTAATTTCATATCTAATAACACAAGGTCAAAATCTTCATTTGAAAACTTTTCAATCCCATCTTCCCCATTAACTGCAGTAACTATATTATAATCATTTTCTAAACTCTTTTTTAATGTAAACCTTATATTTTTCTCATCATCAATAATTAAAATCTTTTTCCCCTTACTCATTATTAAACCTCCTCTATTTATTTTAAATGCCTATTAATCACTTCTAATAATTCATTTGGTTCCAGGGGTTTTATCAAATATTCATCTGCCCCCAAATCATAAGCTTTTTGAATATCTTCTTCCTCCGCTTTTGCACTTATTATAATAATTTCTGTACTTTTAGTTTTTTCATTATCTCTTAAAGTTTCACAGACTATAAAGCCATTCATTTTTGGTAATTTTAAATCTAATAAGATTAGATCTGGTTCCCATTCAAGAGCTGTTTCTACCCCATTAACTCCATCTTCTTCAACTTTCAGCTCAAATCCTTCTTGTTTTAGCAAAAGAGAGATAACTTTTATAATGTTTTTATTATCTTCGATTAATAATATTTTTTTCAAAAGATCACTCCTATTTAGGAAGTTTTAAGGAAAAAGTAAATGTACTTCCTTTACCTTCTTTACTCTTTACCCAAATTCGTCCTCCATGAGCTTCTACCATTTCTTTTGCGATAGGTAATCCGAGACCCGTTCCTGAACTTTCATCCTGGTCGGGACCTGCTCTTACAAATTTTTCAAATATCTTGTTTTGATATTCTTTTGGTATACCTTCACCTGTATCAGAGATAGAAATATGAACTTTATGCCCTTTTTTATTAGCATCAAGAATAATTTGATCTCCCTCCTCAGTATACCGGAGGGCATTACCTATCAAGTTAGTTATTACCCATGTGATTTTATTAAAATCAGCATAAACTTCTAAGTCATTCACATTTTTTTGTATTAATTCAATTCCTTTATCATCTACTTTTTTTATAAAAGGTTTAACTGAACTCTTGAATATTTTTTCTACCTTAATATTTTCAAAATCTAAATCAATTTTTCCTGACTCAAGTTTTGACAGATCTAAAAGGTCATCCACTAAATTATTTAAATGCTCTGTATCTTCTTTCGCCACTTCTAATAATTCACATTGGTCTTCATTAATTTCTCCTGCATTTTCTTCTAAAAGCATATTAATACTCATAATCATTGAAGTTAAAGGAGTTCTAAACTCATGAGAAACCATAGAAACAAATTCTGATTTCATTCTATCTACTTCTTTTAAATGAGTTATATCTTCTAGAATTGTAACTACCAGTTTAGTTTCTCCTGACTCGTCCTTTACAGGATTAGTTGTTATTCTGTAGAAATGATCTTTGTTCTCATATGTAAATTTAATAACATCATTTTTTTGTCCTTTAATTTCCTTGCCGGTTTCAAGGGTTTCAGTTATAGAATTAAATATTTTATCTTCATCAAAGATTTCCAGAAAATGTGTTCCCCTTATTTCTTTTTCTTTCAAAGTAAATAGTTTTTCTGCTTCAGGATTTATTAAAAGTATTTTGTTCTCATTATCAGTAACAATTAATGGATTAGAAATGCTTTTTACAATACCCTCTGATTTATTTTTTTCTTCTATTAATTTACTTATATTCATCTGCTCATATTCTTTAAGTCGCTGTGTCATACTGTTAAATTCGTCTGCTAATTCTCCAATTTCGTCTTTTGTACTAATATTGATTCTTTTTTCTAAATTTCCTCCAGCAATTTCTTTCATAGTATCTTTTAGATTATTTATTGGCTTTAATATTTTATTAGATATATAAAAACCAAGAGAAATAGCTAACACAATTGCAATCAAAGAGAACATTACAGAAGAATAAATAGCCTGTGTTGCTCGACTATTGGCTCTAGTTTGAGCCTCTCTCATATGTTCTTGATTAACAATCAATAAATTTCTGGTTTCATTTTTTATATTTTGAAAGTGAGGCATTATTTCATTTAAATAATAGGCCTGCATTTCTTCAACATTATTACCATTTGCAAGTTCACGTAATTCTGTAAATTTATCTAAATAAATTCTATAATCCTGATTTAAATTTGATATAATTTGATTTTCTTCATCAATTGTTATATTATCTTCTGCTCTCGAAAGGTGTTTCATAAATTCAATTTGATTATTCTGAAAGATCTCCATTGCCTCTTCCTGCTGTCCAAAGATAAATATAAGTTCTGCACTATCCTGTCTCTCCAGGGCTTCCATCATTCCTTCAGAGGCTATAACACTGCGGTAATTTTCCACCATGATATCATGAATAGAGTCATTTAAAGACACAAAGTTATATATGGACCAACCAGCTAATAAAATTAAAATAAGGGTAATTGCTATATATCCAAATAATATTTTATGCTTTAAACTTAGTTTTCTTTTCATAAAATCCCTCCATAAATACAATAAGCTCCAGCAAGGTAGCTGCAGCCTGAATTATATACAAATCCACCAGGGGTCCCGTATATATTATGTAATCTACCTCCCTTTAATAACGCCTACGAGGTCAGCTGACGGACTCAGGTTAAAGGGTAACCTTACCATAATGGATTCGCCCCAGAATGATGGTTCCCCCGCTTCCTTATAGATAATTATAATACATAATCCTAAGGAATTCGGCAAAAGTACATATTTAATTTTGTTAAATACATTATAATTCAACTGTAAAACACTGTCAAGGTATTAAGAGATAAACTTAAGGAAAATACAATTAAGAACAATAAAAGAAATACTTTTAATTTAGATTATTTATTACCTTTTAAATTATTATTATTTTATATCTATTCTTGAAAAATAGTTTCATAATAATTCCTATTGATATCTACAACCTATAGTGGTAAAATACTGATAAGTCAAGTTTATACTGATCTATAAGTGAAAAGGGTGATCTCTTGAAAATTAATATATCTATTTTGTTATTGACCTTAATTCTTATTTTTGCTTTCCAAGCTACTATATTTGCACAAAATGAAGTTGAGGAAGCAGAAATAAATGAATATGAAGGGGAAAAATTAGGTTCTATCGAAGATTTTCGCGAAAATTCCATTAAAGGTATTCAAGAAGTAGAAATTGAAAAATACCGATTTGGAGTTGAAGGGTTAGTTGAAAATCGAAAAGAATATAAATACTCTGAATTACAGGAAAAAGAACATATTAAAAAATTAATAACCCTTAACTGTGTTACCGGTTGGTCAGTCAAAGCTTTATGGGAAGGGATACCATTGACTGAAATTTTTGAAGAAGTAAAAGTTAAAGATGAAGCAAATACTGTAATATTTTATTCGCCAGATGGATATAGTACCTCTTTACCACTTTCTTTTATCAAAGAAAATAATATTATAATAGCGGATAAAATTAATGATGTGCAATTACCACAAAGACAAGGTTTCCCTTTTCAGTTAATAGCCGAACAAAAATATGGATACAAATGGATCAGATGGGTAAACCGTATAGAATTATCTAGCTCTTCTGAATTCAGAGGTTATTGGGAATCAAAAGGCTATAGTAACTCTGCTGACCTTAATGAATAAAACTTACTATTTCAAATAACTAGGAGAATTAATAATGCGTATTATTATCGATGGTGATGCCTGTCCAGTTGTAGATATAACAACAAATATTGCCAAACAATTTAATGTTGAATTAATTCTTTATTGTGATTATAACCATGATATAGATCTGGATTATGGAGAAGTTAGAAAAGTAGATCAAAGTAATCAATCAGTCGATATGGAAATATTAAACAACAGTAAAAAAGGTGATATAGTAGTAACTAATGATTATGGTCTAGCTTCTCTGGTCCTTGGAAAAGGGGTCAATGCAATTAACGGGAAAGGTTTAATATTTAATGAAAAAAATATTGACCCTCTTTTAATGCAAAGACATATAAATACCAAAATAAGAAGATCGGGAGGAAAACACCCAACTTTTAAAAAACGTAATGAAAAAGATGATAAAATGTTTAAAAAGAAATTAAAAAATTTAATAAATAATTAAAAAAATAATCTTCTGGGCCACTAATGTTTTTATTTGTTTTTGTCCTATTTATAGAACAAAAGGTTTAATAAACGGTTTTTATATTTTGAACTAAAAAAAACCCCCCCAAAAAAAGGGGGTTATATTAAATATTATTTATTAAATACATTAACTTTGAGTGTTCCAATTATTCCTTCTCTAGATAAAGGCTTATATCTTCTTACCAAAATTAGGGTTCTGTCTACATTTATTGCAACTTTACGAGGTAAGTTACCTAATAGAGATGAGCGGAATCTTTCATTTGAATCACCCATTATTAAAATGTCACAATTTTTAGCTTCTAAAATAATTGTATCTTCCCTTGAATATCTTTTTTTAATTTCATAGTTTACATTAATATTTGACTCAGCATTTTCTAATTCTTTTTTAATACTATCTTTAATTATTTTTAGATCATTATCATCTATTTCTGGACTTACAACCCTCAGTAATTTAACTTCTGCTTTTACTTTAGCAGCTATTCTTTTAGCAAGATAAAATGCATATCTTGCATTGGCCCCTCCTCCAAAGGGAACTGTAATCTTATTTATTTTAGATGGTAGATGTCCCTTTAACACAGCAACATGACTTCGAGCAGATTTTAATATTTGTTCGGTTACATTTCCGGCAATAGGATGGAATTTTTCTTTTTCCCTCCACCCCATTAATATTAAATCTGACCTTTCTTTTTCTGCCTGATTTCTAATGGCATCAGAAACACTGTGACTAAATATTTCTATATATTTTTTGTTACCAATAATTTCATCAAATTTTTCTACAAAACTATCTTCTAATAAATGGTCTACTTTATATTTTTCTAAATGACTCATATGATCATGTCTGGCTTCCTGAAGGCCAGTTTGAGGAGGTACTTTAATTACGTGTAGACCGGTAATAGAATCCCCTAAAAGATCTGCTAATTTAAGTAAATCATATTCATGCTCGGGGTTTGCAAGAGAAACTAATACCTTTTTGTGCATTTCATCTATATATACAGGAACTTCTTCTTTTTCTAACATATCAAAAAGATTGTATTCAGGAATAGCTTTACCTCTTCCATATAATTTAAACCACAATATGCCTCCAATGATGACTACCATTGCAAAAACAAGAGGCAAAATTCCTAATAAGGGTAAAAGTGATAAACTACCAACTATACCAATAATTTGAGTAACTGGATAAAGCGGATCTCTAAATTCTGGTTCATACCATTCCTTTTTATTATATCTTAAAATAATTACTGAAAAATTCATTAAAACAAAAATTAATATATTAAATGTACTCCCTAATTTTGCTAACTGTTCTACATTAAAAAGTAAAAATAGTATTATCATAGTTATACCTGTAGTTGCAATTGAACGAAACGGTGTATTAAAATTTTTGTGAATAGCTACAAACCATTCAGGCATTAAATTATCTCTGCCCATAGCAAATGGAAATCTTGATGATGATAATAATGCAGCATTTGCTGTTGAAACTGTAGCAAAAAAACCTGCCGCAATTAAGGCCAACACACCTGGTCTTCCAGCAATAAGCCTCCCGGCATCTATTAATGGCGCTTCACTTCCAGCTACTTCTTCGATAGGGAATAATCCTGAAATTATTACCATTACTCCGATATATAATAACGTTACAAAAATTACAGATGAAATAAATGCTTTAGGAAGATTTTTTCCTGGATTTTTAACTTCTTCTGAAATAGCTCCAAGTTGAGTAATTCCCAAAAATGATACAAAAATTAGACCAGTAGTACTTAAAATAGAGCCATATCCATAAGGCATAAAAGGAGTAAAGTTATCTGTTTTAAGTTCAAAACTACCTCCTATAATAAACAAACCTAATATAATCATTAAACCAATAACAATTAAATTTTGTAAAGAACTACTATTTTCAGCACCTCGATAATTTATAAACAAAAGTATTAAACCTCCAGCAATAGCTATATAAGTTACTGGAATTGGTATTACATAATTTAAATAATCTGCCAATCCAAAAAGAGCAAAAGAACCTTTAAAAACAAGAGCTAACCAGGTGCCAAGTCCGATTATTGTACCAAATATAGGACCCATGGCTCTACTAATGAAATAATAACTTCCTCCCGCTCGCGGCATACCAGTAGCTAGTTCAGCCATACTTACGGCTGTTGCCAAGGAAATTAATCCGCCCAATAAAAATGAAAATATTACTGCTGGACCTGCATTAGCAATAGCTATATTTGGAAGAACAAAAATTCCTGCCCCTATCATCGTCCCGGTACCAATAGAGAAGGCAGCAAAGAATCCTATATTTCTATCAAGTTTATGTTTAGATATACCAGCCATTTATACACCCCTTTTTTAATATCAGTTTTATAATAATTATGATATTATTCATATTTTATCATCTATAATTTTATAACAATATTAAATAATTTACAAAAAAATGAATTATAGCCTCCTTACTCTAATATGAAACATTTTTTTAGAAAGATTTATTTATATGAAAGTTCACTATCTAAATAAAAGAGGACTAACCTTTAAGTTAGTCCCAACTTCATATTTATTCAATTTTATCAAAAAGATTAACCATTTCAATTAATGATAAAGCAGCTTCAAAACCTTTATTGCCTGATTTTGTACCCGCTCTGGATATTGCTTGTTCTATCGTGTCCGTTGTAAGAACTCCAAATATTACAGGGGTTTCTGTATCTAAACTCACATTTGCTATCCCTTTAGAAACCTCAGCAGAAACATATTCAAAATGTGGGGTCTCTCCTCGAATGACTGCCCCCAAACAAATTACACCATTATATTTTCCACTATTTGCCATTTTTTTCGCTGTTAAAGGTATTTCAAATGAACCTGGAACCCAGGCAATTTCAATATCATCTTCATCTACATTATGCCTCTTTAAACCATCAAGAGCCCCTTCTAATAATTTACCTGAGATAAATTCATTAAACCTTCCTACCACAATACCCACTTTCTGGTTATCTCCTACTAACTTCCCCTCATATACTTTTGACATATTAACCCTCCATTAATTATTTTTTGAGTCCAAATCTAAAAGGTGGCCCATCTTATCTTTTTTTACTTTCAAATAAAACTCGTTTTCTTCATTAGGTTCTATCTCTAGTGGAATTCGTTCGGTGATTTTCAAACCATAACCCTCTAAACCTATAACTTTTTTGGGGTTATTTGTAATTAATCTTAAAGTGTGAAGTCCAAGTTCAGATAAGATTTGAGCACCAATGCCGTAATCTCGTAAATCAGGCTGAAAACCTAAGGCCTCATTAGCTTCAACCGTATCCATCCCTTCATCCTGAAGAGAATAGGCTTTTATCTTATTCTTAAGTCCAATACCTCTTCCTTCTTGGCGCATATATAATACTACCCCTTCACCTTCTTCTTCAATCATCTGAAGGGCTGCCGCTAATTGTTGTCCACAATCACATCTTAAAGAACCAAATATATCTCCGGTTATACATTGAGAATGTACTCTAACTAAAACATCTTCTTTACCTTCAACATCACCTTTTATAATCGCAATGTGTTCCTTGTTGTCAACTTCTGTTGTAAAAATATTTATATCAAAATCACCGAATTTAGTCGGCAATTCTGCATCAGCTTCCTTACGGACTAATTTATCTTTTTTCTTTCTATATTTTATTAAATCTTCTATCGTAATAATTTTAAGATTATATTCTTCCGAAAACTCTTTAAGTTCCGGCAATCTAGCCATACTACCATCTTCTTTAATTATTTCACAGATTACCCCTCCTGGTTTCAAACTTGCTAATTTAGCAAGATCAACAGCTGCTTCTGTATGCCCTGCTCTTCTTAATACTCCCCCTTTTCTTGCCGTTAAGGGGAATACATGTCCAGGTTTCTTAAAGTCTATAGCTTGGGCTTCTGCATCAGCTAACTTTTTGATAGTAAGTGCTCTCTCATGAGCCGAAATTCCTGTAGTTGTATCCTTATAATCTACAGAAACTGTAAAAGCAGTTTGTTGGTTATCTGTATTGTTTTCAACCATTTGAGGTAAGTTTAGTTCACTTATTCGTTTTTCTTCTAGAGGTGTACAAACTAAACCCCTAGCTTTTTTTATCATAAAATTAATACTATCTTTATCAGCTTTTTCAGCAGCCATCACAAGGTCTCCCTCGTTTTCTCTATCTTCATCATCTACTACAATGACCATTTCACCATTTTTTATATCTTCAATAGCGTCTTCAATTTGGTCCATCAATATCTCCCCTTCTTAAATAAAACCATTTTCTCTTAATAGATCTTTAGTTATCTTTTCTTTCTTTTCCTTTTCTTCTTGTTTTTTATTCATTAATTTATCTACATACTTACCCACTATATCAACCTCAATATTCAATTTATCTCCTGTTTTTAGATATTTAAAGTTCGTACTATTCCAGGTCTCAGGAATTATTGATACGCTTATAGAATTATCTTTAAGATCAGCAATAGTTAGGCTTACGCCATTTAATGCAACTGACCCTTTATCAACTATATATTTAGATATATCTTCTGAAACTTTCATGTCAACCAACCGAGAATTTTTCTCTTTTTTAATACTTTCAACCCTCCCAGTGCCATCTACATGTCCGCTAACAATGTGACCTCCCATGAAATTATAGGGTTGTAGAGATTTTTCTAAATTTAAGGGGGTTGTCTTATGAACATCATCAAGATTAGTAGATTTTACTGTTTCAGGCATCACATCTACGGTAAAAGTATTAGAGTTGATCTTAACTACAGTTAAACAAACTCCATTTACAGCAATACTATCTCCAATAGAAACCTCATCTAGAAAATCTTCCGCTTCAATAATTAATTTGTACTTATCACTTGCCTTTAATTTTCTTTTCAATCTCCCAACTTCCTGAACAATACCAGTAAACAAAATATCACTCCTTTCTAATCTCACCTTTCCACAATATATTACCTTCTAAAAATTCATATTCTATATTTTCTAACTCATATGCATTATTCATTTTCTCTACCCCGGGACCGTTAAAAGACGAAATCCCGTCATTACCCCCAAGTATCTTAGGAGCAATAAAACAATATACTTTATCGATAAGGCCCTTTTTCAAAAAAGAATGGTTAACCTTACCGCCGCCTTCTATTAAAATACTTGTTATTTCTTTTTTATATAATTCATCTAATAATCTTTTTAACTCAATTCTTCCATTTGTATCTTTAGGTAATACTATTATGTCTAAATTGTCTAATTGATTAAGTTTTATATATTTTTCTTTGTTATAGTTCCCTGTTGTCACTATAAATGTAGGGCTTTCTGAATTTTTATTTATTATATTGGCATCAATAGGTGTTCTTAGATTACTGTCTAATACAATTCTAATTGGATCTTTACCATCTTTATCTTCTAATCTAGTAGTTAATCGGGGATTATCACTAATAACAGTCCCTACCCCAACTAATATCCCATCTACCTTATGTCTCAATTGATGCCCATATTTACGAGCTTTTTCATTGGTGATCCAACTAGAATCACCAGTTCGAGTAGCTAAATAACCATCAAGAGTCTGGCCAGTTTTTAAATAAACAAAAGGCTCTTGCTCAGTGATATGTTTTATGAAAATTTCGTTAAGTTCTTTCGCTTCTTGTTCTAAAACTCCAGTTTTTATCATAATTCCGGCTTCTTTAAGATCTTTGATACCTTTCCCTGCAACTAAAGGATTGGGATCCTCCATAGCTACAACCAGTCTGGAAATTTTAGAATTAATTATTTTTAAAGAACACGCAGGTGTTTTACCTAGATGGCAGCAAGGTTCCAAATTAACATACAGAGTGGCGCCGGCTGCTTTTTCACCAGCCTGATTAAGCGCATGCACTTCTGCATGAGGTTCACCGGCTTTTTTATGGTAGCCTCTACCTACAATCTCATCATTTTTTACTACAAGTGCTCCTACTAAAGGGTTTGGGCTTGTATAGCCTTCACCTTCTGCTGCTAATTTTAATGCTTTTTTCATATAATATTCATCATTTTTTTGCTCCATTTAGATACCTCCAAAAATATATATCCAAAATAAAAATCCCTTCGTAAGGAAGGGGTTTATGATTACACACATATATATTATCTAACTCCCCTCCAGACTATACTGTCGGTACTGGAATTTCACCAGTTCAACTAAATAAATTAGCTTGTGGACTCTACCACCGGTATGGAATTTCACCAGTCCTCGTTAGTTTATTTAATATTTGTCTTTATATTATCATTATTGACTAAACTTGTAAAGTTTAAAACTACAGGTTTGTAAAAATATGCAAACACTTATCCAATTTATATGATTTAATTTAACTTTATTCATTATCATTAAATTCAACTTGATCTCTATGGCTGCCGTCACAAAACGGCATATTTTTGGAGGAACCACAGCGGCATAGTGAATAATGTTCTTCACATTCGGGTCTATATCCTTCCTTTGATATTAATTTAATCCCTCCCATTACATCATAAGGACCATTGTTACGATAAGGATCAGGGGACACTTTTATTTTTTTCTTGTGTTGAACTGGTTTTTGAATTCTTTCCCCGCCCGGCAGACTATAACTTAAAGCTCCAGAAGGACAAAGTTCACATATTTTTATTATATCTTTGGCATCTGCAGCATTAGGTTCAATCCATTTAAAGCTGCTCTTATCAAAAACTTCAGGAAGTAAACCTGTACAATAGCCAATATGACTGCATACTCCTCTATTATCATAAATAGTTATATTATCTCCCTTATAAGCTACTACTTTATCTGGTACTCTATCTTCTTTTTTATCATCATTAAAGTCAATCTCAGTATGGGTTCCATCACAAAATGGCTTATCATCAGAATGCCCACATCTACATAAGACCATTCTAGGCGAAGTATCAATTTTATTCCCATCTTGGTCTATCATTAGTTTTATGTTATATGCTATATAGGGCCCATCTTCTATAATCTCAATTACCTCTTCCTCATACTCACTCATCTTAACTATAACCCCCTTAACAAAAGAAATATTTTTTATTGGAGAAATTTTTAACTTATGTAATAATAATTTATAATTTACATTCATTTTCAGAGCTCTTTATATAATTATCGATTTATTTTAATCACTGTCTCATATTATATCGGTTATACATAATTATTTCAATTTTATCCAACGAATTTGGAGAATAGAACATAAGAATTTATCGGTTAATATCAATTATATTATTAAATTTTGATTAAAAAGGATTTTCGCTTTTTATCTATAATATATAAAAAAAATAAGGGGGGATTAACATGATAGTTAGATGGTTAGGAGAAGCCTGCGTGGAAATAGAGGATGATTTAAATATCTTAATTGATCCTAATTATGAAATCGAACCTGAAACTACTCCTGATATAATTTTAGTAACACACGAACATGATGATCATTTTAATATGGATGTTTTAGAAGAATATCCTGAAGCAATAATATATGGACCTCAATCATTTTTTGATGATTTTGATGTCGAAGGTGAGATTATTGAAAGCGGAGAAACTATAGAAAATGATATCAAGGTAATGGAATGTGACTGTTATAACTCCGATGAATCTGTCTGTTATTTCTATAAAGGAATTTATCATACTGCCGATTCTGCTGATTATCCTAACCCTGAAGAAAAAGTTGAATTAATGTTTACTGCATGTTTCAAAGACTTTTTCAATGAATATTTAACCCGAACTAAGGATATAAAACCCAAGATAGTAATTCCTTATCACTTTAATTCTGAAGCTGAAGAAAATGTTAAAGAAGCAATGGAATTGAATAAAATTTTAAGAGAAGCTGGTTATGATTCAAGATTACTTAAACCAGGTGATTTTATAAAAATCAAAATAGAGTAGGACCAGCTTTTCAGTTGGGACCTCTCGTCAAACTGCACGTCCAGTTCTTTCGTATACAGCTTTCTGCTTTCGTTGCCCCATCTCAAGGAGTAAGTCATCATCCCTATGTTACCATAGATGTATATTTTACTCCTTTCAGGACAATGTGGTAAGTAGTGATTTTAATCCCTTCTTCTTTAACACGGAAGTGGGGATTCTTATATTTTGATTCATCACAGCCTTCTTTTCTTCTATATATGAACGAACTCGCATTCTAATCCATCCATCCAATCTCTGGAAAAGCTGCTTTACATTACCATGACCAAAATAATCTCCCCAACCCTGTATTTGCTCATTCATATCATTGATTATCCTTTTCACCGTCCAGGGTTGTTGTCTTTTGGTAATTTCTCTTACTTCATCCTTGAACCCCTTTATTCTCTTCTCTTTAGGACGCTTGTATCTCCACGCTATGAATTCAAATCCAAGAAATATAAATCCTTCTCCAAAGTTAGATATTCTCGTTTTATCCGGATGCAGTTGTAGCTTCAACTTTCCTTCGGTAATTTCTCTTATTACTTCCAAAGCTCTTTTAGCCTTGCTTCTAGATTTAGTAAGAACTACGAAATCATCCGCAAAACGAACCACTTTATAGCCCCTTTCAACCATTCTCTTATCAAACTGATGGAGATAAATATTGGCCAAGAGTGGCGAAATGACGCCACCTTATGCAAAGTAAGTAATTATGCAAAGTAATTTAGTCACATCCCCATAATGACAGTATTAATTAAAATTTTTCTTTGCATAATCTCCTAAAATAGTAGATAATTAGATTATCACATTTTAGGAGGAATGCATTATCCAAAAGAAATCATTATCATCGGAACTTATCAAAGAGCTAGAAAAAGAAATGTTAAGATTAGGTTATTCT
>JAWOEZ010000067.1:0-3522 GCA_046482435.1 Halanaerobiales bacterium | reverse complement strand
TTTGTTTTTCATCAGGTTCACCGACCACTATTGTTCTAGTCATATCTGAACAATAACCTTTATAATATGTTCCAAAGTCAAGAATTATAAAATCACCAGTCTCTATACTCTTTTCGGATGCTACACCATGAGGTAGTGCTGAACGTTTTCCTGAGGCAATAATAAAATCAAAAGAAGGGCCTTCTCCACCTAATTTTCTTAAATAATATTCCAGTTCGGCGGCGACTCCCCTTTCTTTCATACCAGGCTTTATATATGAAATGATCTTATTAAAGGCTTCATCTGTTATCCTGATAGCCTCCTTTATTGTCTCAATTTCTTGATCATCTTTAATCTTTCTAAAATCATTAATCTCATCACTTAATGAAAAATATTCCTTCTCTGAATCTATATCTTTTAATTTTTGAAAATGCTTATAACTTAAATCACCATCTTCAAATCCAATCTTATTTAAGTTGTGGTCATTCAAAAAATTAATTAAATTCTTATTCTTATTTTTACTGATCTCAACAATTTCCATACCATCAGTCTGTTCTTTAGCCTGATCTATATAACGAAAATCTGTTATAAAATAATTATTAGAATCAGTAACTACAATTGTACCTGCTGTCCCTGTAAATTTAGAAAAATAAAACCGATTTTTCTTTGAAGTAATCATTATAGCATCAAGTTCTTTCTCTGCTCTGAGCTTTTTCAGTTTATTTATTCTATTCAATTTATACACCTTGTATAATGAACATAAGGAAGAACATTATACTTTCCTTTCTTTAATGATTTTTTATAATATGTTTAGATGCTGAGGATTATTAAATTCTCCTACAATTGCTATCCCTATTATCCAAATCTAGCAGACTTTTTGAACTGGGATTATAACCAAAGTAAAGCTTTTGAGATACAAAGTGCTATTAATTTAATTTGCTTTTTTTAGATAAAGAAATTAAAGTTATTGATCAAAAATCAAAACAATAGGTAATTGCTATTTTAGTCATCAGTTATACTTTAATAGCTACAATAATTACAGAAATTTGTAATATACCTTGTTTTGCTAATCCAGCAAAATTATTATCAATTTCAGGCCTAGACCCTCTTGTATAGCAATCAGGTCAGTGTAATCCTTCTCAATGCTAGAATGGTTAAAAGATGTCCTAAATATCTTAAATGAGCAATCTTGTAAACTGTAAAAAATGTTGCAATTAGAGATCAAACATCTAAAGACTGACTTAACAAAAAGCTGGCTTAAGGTAAACATTATTTTGTCGTTTTATCTCATGCTGTTAAAAATCTTATTAGAGTTATATTTTATTTTTTGAAAAACAATACTTATTTTGTTCCACAAAATTAATTTTTAAAAACTACATTTAGAACATTTGTCTGCCCACAAACAATCACTACTAATCTTGTTTAATAATGCAAGACAGTCTAAATTGATACAAATGTTCTTATTTACATTTATTTACTTTGAGCAATTTATTTGCTCTATTGTCTTGCCTATAAATATTTAGTAATTATTTTTCTAAAAATCACTTGGCTTCATATAGTTAGTCTCTTTCTTTTTTTATATTTGATTCATTAAAGATTTTAATGCTGATTTATATCCTTTTTAGTTAAGACAAATAATAACAACATTATAGGAAGATACAGTCAATAATTTCTAACTGGTTTTTTTAAAAAGTCACATTAGATAGATGAACCTCTATCACCAGATTATAATGTATATTATATCAGTCCATAAATCAAAATGGTTTTTGTAAAAAAGCATCGAGCTTTAAAACCCGATGCTTTAATACTATCTTAATTTACATTCTCATTATAATTATCTTATTCTTTATCAAGAATGTATGCATCTAAACCGGGTCTCATTGGATTTGGGAACCAACCTTTTACCCAATCTCTTCTTACATTATGTGCTGTAGGTTGATCTAACCATAAGTCTGTACCTTCTTCAAAGGCCATAGATTGTAAGTTTTCATAAATTTCTTCACGTTCTTTTTGATCAACAGTTGTAATGCCATCTTTAATTATTGGATCAAAATTATCTTTAGCCCATTCTGTATATGCTTCACCTTTCCAACCACCAAAAGTACCGGTACTAGAAAGATAAGGAGTTACCCAGTTATGTGGATCTGGAAAGTCACCTAACCAACCCATAAATCCAATAGTAAATTTACCTTGTAATTGTGCATCAAGGTATGAGGACCATTGAACTCCCCTTATATCTATATTGAATTTAGGATTTATACCTTCAACATAAGTTTTCAAAATATCACAAGCAGCTTGACGGGCTGCATTACCAGTATTATATAGAAGTGTCATTTGGAAACCTTTTTCCCATATTTCTCCGTCAAATGCATTCTTGAAGTGTTCTTCAGCGGCTTCTAAGTCTTGACTATATACGGGCTGATCAGAACTTGTACCAAGCAATGGTCTTACAATAGGTCCACCTGATTGATAAGAGTTACCTAATCTAATATCGTTTATAAATGCTTCATAGTTAAATGCTTTAATAAAGCCCATTCTTACATCTTTATCAGCAAAGAACTTAGAAGGTATACCCTCACCATCTAACTGACCACTACCAACATACTCATTACCTTTAGTAGTAATTTCCCAGTTCATAAGACCAGTCATATTTTCTTGGGACGGAAGATCTTTTATAACAGTAACTTCATCCATCTCTTCTACCTGAGATAAGAACTGGTTAGGAACATAAATCATATCTGCATCGCCACGTACTAGTAATAACTTTCTTGTACTGAATTCATCAATGGTTTTAAATACAACAGTTTTAAAGTTAGCTGGTTCTCTCCAGTAATTATCATTTCTTTTTAGATATACGTGATCGCCATTTACCCATTCAGTAAGAATAAATGGACCTGTACCCATCATTTTATCAAATAGAGGGTCATCTTCTTTAGTTGGATCATAGTATTCAGCTATAGAATCTGGGCTACCATCCCAGGCCCCTTGTTTTATACTCCATTCTTTATCAATAATTGCGCCCCAAGAGGCACCATGAGCTAAGATATTTAAGAATGGTGGATAAGGACCTTCTTGTAGATGGAAAATAACACTGTTTCCATCAATTTCAATAACTTTTTCTAATTCGGCATAAACTTGTGCTGACTGTTCTGATGTTAATTTACTTGGACTTATATCTTCACCAAGAACTTCAGTTACTAGATCTTGTAAACCTCCCATTCCTAATAGTGGTTCGTAAAGCATCCAAATTGGACCCCCAGAACGGTCATTTATCATAGCTCTTAAAAAACTGTATTTAACGTCTTCAGGAGTTAATGGGTAACCATTACTAAATTCTACTCCCTCTCGAATTGGAAATATATAAGTTGTTCCATCATCTTTAATTAACCCATTTTCTACAGATGGAACTTGTGTAGCTAATAATGGTACAAATTCTGTAACAGACTCTCCTTGATAAGCAATTAAATTTTCATATACATTATAGACAATCTCTGTACTACCTGTATCATATGCATAGTGAGGATCTAGTGTGTTTTGATTACC
>JAWOEZ010000054.1:0-4662 GCA_046482435.1 Halanaerobiales bacterium | reverse complement strand
CTATCATTTCAATACTTTACAAATAACTAGGTTTCTTCACACCCCACGTTTACAGTTTACAGTTTACAGTTAATAGTTAATAGTTAATAGTTAATAGTTAAAGTCAAAAGCATACAATCAAAAGACTAAATATTCTATCTTCCAATATCTTTCTTTAGCTGAAAGTACTCTGATAATGGTATAATCTCTGCCGCTGGTTTATGTTTAATTAAACTTAATCAATTTTGCTCAATAAGTAAGTTTAATTAAACTACAGCGTTAATGCTTCTTATCCACTCTTCCTATCTATTTAAATTAGATTCGGAGGTGCTTTCTAAGTTAGGCTACTTTTTTCTTTATCTTATATTCCCATCTTTCCTTCAGTAATTTACAAAATTCATAATCATTTTTTACTTTTATTGGATTGCAAAGTTTACTATAATTAATCTTTTCTTTCCGCTTTTTATAGTTCTCACTTAATTTAACTATATTCCTCGCTGCATTTAAATCTGCATTATACGCTTTGTCGTTTACTTCATCAATATATAAACCTCGCTTAATTCGCCGTCCTTGAAAGGAATATTTTTTCAAGGTCTTCTTATAGGCATTAATTAAGCTTTTAAGTTTATAATATTGGCGACCTTCTGCTTTCTCTAATTTATTCTTTAGCTCTTTTATCTTATTAACTAGTGAGTGAGCTTTATATATATCATCTGTACAAGAATTGCTTTTTGATGTATATGATTCATCTACTATAATTACTTTAATTCCAAAATCTTTAGCTTTATATTCTAGATTTTCTAATAACTTAATAAATGGTATTTGAATAAAGTTTTGTTTCGTCTTTTTTTGCAGATTACATCCTCCATCATTCTTCAATCTGCTTAAATTTTTAGCTATCACTAACTCCGTTACATCATGTTTATCTAAATATTCTAATATTCTTTTACTTACTTTATGAAACTGATCAAAAAAGAATCGATTTCTTTTTTCAAATAAGTGACTTTTATATTTCTTTAAATATTTAATTTTTTTCTCATTATCTCTATCTTCATTCTTTAGAGTGTCTATAGTATTACTTAGTTTAGCTATAAATCGGTTAAATTGAGCATTATAAGTTTTATACTTTTTACCATCCACGATAAGACTTGGGCTATTTTGATCGTCTATATAAATACTCGCTAAGTTATTTACTCCTATGTCTATACCTGCAATCTTATTGGGTTTATTATCTTTTATTTCTTTTACTTGATGATGATACATCACTAATATATATAAATCTCCATTCGAATACTGTAAATCTATTGTCTGAATATTATCTAAATCACCATCAACTAACTTAGTCAGTTGTTTATGATTAACTTTAAGATATTGCCTTCCTACATTATGGTCTAATGTTATCCCTAATTTGTTTTCTCCTTTTTTAAATAAACTAAAGCTGTTGCTGTTATCTAATTTAAGTGTATAGCTGTTCATAGTTGATAGTTTTTTTGGTTGAGGCGGATTAGACTCCTTTCCATTATCTAGTTTGCTAAAGTAAGATTTATAATCATTCTTTACTTTCTTCATTGTCATTACCAAATTATGAATTTTTAGTTCTTGTCCTACTTCAATCAAATCCTGCATTAACTGATGGTCTTTATATTTCTCTTTAATATATTCTATATCTTCTCTATATCTTTTCCCTCCTTTATTATCTCTAATCACAGCTCTCATTATTTTAAAATTAATTAGTTTATTCCAGTCTCCGATATCTTGTTCATAATCTTGCCTTAATAAAAGAAGATAAATGTTCTCAAAATGACGGGTTAAATATACTTTATTAATCGCAAACTCCTTAAATTGTTTATGATTGATTTTAATCTTACTTGTTCTTAACATAATGCACCCCCTCTCCTTAAAAATATTATTCCTTTTCAAACAATTTTTTATTAGTCTGTTTGATCTTCTTACTCTTATGGCTTCTACTTCCATATAATTTAGCTGAAAAAACTGTAATTATGGATAATACATCATCTACTAATTCTTCTTCGTAGGTTTTATCTTCTGTATGGTTTATTATCTCTATTTCTACCCCATTTAGCTTACATATTTGTTCTAACATTTCATAACCAAATCTTATTAGTCTATCTTTATAATTAACTACAATCCTCTCAATTTGTTTGCTCTCTATTAGCTCTATAAGCTCCTGTAAACCTCGTTTTTTATAATTAAGACCACTTCCTATATCTTTTATAATCTTAAACTGATATCCATTTGCGGTACAATAATTAGATACATTTTCTATTTGACGTTCTAAATCTTCTTTTTGATTATGGCTTGATACTCTACAATATCCAATGGTTAATTTGCTATTGTTTTCTTTATCATCTTGAAAAGCTATTAATTTATTTTTATCATACCTACGATGCCCTCCTTCTGTACGATCTGCAACTAATTTCCCTTCATTATCCCATCGTCTCAAAGTCGATTGTGCTACTCCTAAAAAATTAGCCGCTTCTTTAATAGATAACTTCATATAACCACCTCACTTATCTATACCTTATCAAAATATTTACTTATTTACAAACAAAAATGATTAAATTTCATTAACTTTAATCAAACTGTTTTATAACCCATATTACCTACTTTCTACAAATTACTACTTTTTCCTGTTTGATATGCTTTAAAATTAATATTGACTCCATTCCTCTTAATTATACTAGATTTAATGTTTACAGAACTTTAACATTCGAGCAGAGGACTTAAATCTTCTCTCAAGAATTATATATTAAAAGATAGCTTAGGAGTGATAATAATGAATAAAGCAAAGGTATTATTTATCTGTACTGGCAACTCTGCCCGCAGCCAAATGGCAGAAGGCTTCTTGAGAGAATATGCAGCTGACAAATTTGAAGCCTATAGTGGAGGACTAAATGCAGAAGGAATTCATCCCCTAACTAAAAAAGTCATGACAGAAGCTGAAATTGATATCAGTCAACAAGAGTCGAAAAAGATTAAACAGTTTTTAGGTAGAAAACATTTTGGGTTCTTAATTACAGTCTGCCGTAAGGCGGAAAAGAACTGCCCTACTTTTCCCGATGTCAGTACTAGATTATTCTGGGATATTGAAGACCCCCGCGCCTTTGAAGGAACAGAAGAAGAAAAATTAGCTAAGTTTAGAGAAATTCGCAATGAAATAGAAGAGAGAGTTAAAAATTTTATTGGAGAATATAGTTAAAACACAAAGTCTCATGTATGTAATATACATGGGACTTTAAAATTCAACCACTTAAGAATACCTATCTCTAGGTTCTAACTTCTTTTCAAGCAAAGTTTTCTCTACTAATTTGGATATTTGGATAAAAGGTGTTTTTTTCTAGTCTGCTAAATGATATAATTATAGTTAGTTGTTCACTTATTTTTTAATTAAAAGGTGTCCGCCGCCTGTTTAATTAGAGTGAGGGAACGACTTTTTTTAGCTTAGGAGGCTGGTTGTTATGAGTTTAGAAGTTATTATTATGCTCTGTTTTTTACTTTTTTTAATAACTATGTTTATGTTTGAACCGATCAAAATTGATTTAATTGCACTATCGATACCTGTTTTTTTAGTTGTCTTAAATCCTTGGACTCATGTTTCTCCAAGTCAGGCTATCTCTGGTTTTTCAAGCTCTGCTACCGTTACCATTGGAGCTATGTTTGTAATCAGTAGTGGAGTAGAAAGAAGTGGACTAATCCAAATCTTAGGAGATAAAATCATTGGTTTGACTGGGCAAGATGAGACCAAACAGTTAACTTTTATAGTCATTATATCAGGATTAATTGCTGGGATTATCAACAATACTCCCGTTGTAGCTCTATTTATCCCGATGGTAATTGGAATTGCTTCTAAGACAAATGTATCCCCATCTAAATTCTTAATTCCCCTTTCTTATGCTGCAATGATGGGGGGAATGTTATCTTTAATTGGAACTTCATCTAATATATTAGCTAGTGATATACTGGCTCGAGAATTAGGTAGAAGCTATTCTATGTTTGAATTTACTGTTGTCGGCTTAATAGTTTTAGCTATTGGAGTTATTTATATCATTACTATTGGAAGACGCCTAGTTCCAGCTCGACTTGACCCTAAAGGCGAACTAACAGAAGAGTTTGAGCTCGTTCGCTATCTAAGTGAAGTAGAGATTAAAGCTAATTCTTTGTTAATTGATAAAACAATAAATGATTTCTTAGCAGAGATTGATTATGAAGTTGATATAGTACGGATGACTCGTGATGGAGAAAAATTCTTTGAACCCTTAGATAATAAATCAATTCAAGCAGGAGACCGTTTAATTGTTAAAGCCAATCATCAAAATCTAATTACTTTAACTAAAGAGTATAATCTAAATATTGTACGCCGTTCGAATATTACACAAGAACAGTTTGAAGCTGAATCAGAAGATAATAAATTGGTTGAAATAGTTATCCCCCATGGTTCTTTTGTTGCGGGTCAGACCTTAAAAGAAGTTAATTTCTTGCAGAGATATCGCAGTAGTATTTTAGGAATCCGCCATGGAGAAGAAATAGCTCATAACCGTCTTGAAGATGTCGAATTAACAGTCGGTGATGTCTTGTTATTATCGACAGGAGATAAAACTATAGACAGACTTAGAGAAAATACTAACTTTATTATCTCTAATGAAATCAGAACTTCTGATTACC
>JAWOEZ010000010.1:0-3201 GCA_046482435.1 Halanaerobiales bacterium | reverse complement strand
GCATTAACAACAGAAGAAGTTTTAAAAACAATCCAATTTTGTCTTGATAACAAGTTATGGAGTGCAACCGAGTTTAAATCCGTAAGTGAAAATCTCTCAAAATTGCCTGATTTAGACAAGACTAATGAAAACAGAACTACTGATATTAAAATAGAGCCACATGACGATAATGACCCTTTTACAGAGGTCAGGAGCCTATCGGAATATGAAAAGTACATGGGAGTGAAGTGATGAATAAAAAAGATAATATCAAAAATCAATTAACTGTTTTAAAGTTGGCTGCTATTAAAGATATACTTGACGATACTTTAATTAAGGCAGAACAGGACAAAATATCCTATCAAGACCTTCTTGATGACCTCTTTAATCATGAAGTTAAGATCAGGCAGCAAAAGGCCTTTAAAAGGCGTTTTAAGCAGTCCAATCTTAATAAAGATAAAACTTTAGAAAACTTTGATTTTAGTTTCCAAAACTCACTTTCTAAAAAAGAAATTAACCAGCTTTTAGATTTCGAATGGCTTGAACAGGCCTTTAATTTAATATTTTTAGGACCACCGGGCGTAGGCAAAAGCCATATGGCTCAAGCACTCGGGCTAAAAGCAATTGAATCAGGCTATAAAGTAATCTTTATCAGCATGGACAATTTAATTAAAGTTTTGAAGACGAAAGAAATTATCAAAAAAAGTCAGACTTTATTTAAAAAGCTCAAAAAAGCTGATTTGACAATTATTGATGAGTTTGGTTACCTGCCCGTTTCAAAGGCAGAAGCGAATCTTTTCTTCCAGTTGATTACTGATTTTTATGAACAAACCTCTATTATCATTACTTCCAATAAGAGTTTTAGTAAATGGGCTGAGGTCCTAGGGGATCAAGTAATAACCACAGCTATTTTAGACCGGATCATGCATCACAGTGAGATATTTAACCTGACGGGTAAAAGTTACCGTTTGGAAAATAGAGACAAGATAATTTAAAAACGCATAAAAATTCGAAAACGAAATTTTCAGCTTAAATTCATTAATATACAGCTTATATGTATATTATTAATAACTCTATAAATAATATTAGGGAATATTGTTGAACATCTTTTCTCCATAATTATTTGACATTCACAGTATGGACTACCCGAATAGGTAACTTGATCGATGTTACGGGTGAAATTCATCTTATGTCCCATAAGATCAAGCGACTATGAAGCTCGGTATTTCAATGCCGAGTAGTTCACGAGCTATTTTAGCTTTTGCAAGTGAGAAAGGAAAAAGAATTTAAGCCAACTATAAAATTCATCTTATTTTAAAAAAATAAATATGATCTAATAATATTACTTTAAACCAGCTTGTATACAGGTTTTTTGTTTAAATAAAATAAATAGTGGTACAGTAATAATCGCAATACATCACCTGATAATAGGTCAAGAGAAAAATAGAACATCTTAAAATTTCATAATTATATAAAAATTAGTTCACATTTTTTACACATTTTAAAGCTATAATATATTTATAGTAGAAAGTCAGTAAAAAACCCCCAAAGGGAAAATAGTAAAAGCTAATACTAACATGTTGTGAGAATACTTTTCATTTTAATCTACTCCTCCTTTATCACCCCCGTTAAAGCGGGGGTTTTTCTATGTTTGAATAATTTAATTATTTTTAATGTAGCAGTAATAAGAATATTGTGATTTATTAGATGTAGTCAACCCCATGAAAGTATCTATTATTATAGTAACTGACTCTCCAATTCTATTAAGGAATTGTAAAGAGATATGTGAAAACAAATCAATACTATGTTATAATATTTATAAAATATATTAGGAGGGTTTAGCATGTCTCAAAAGGAAATAAATGGAGCCAACATTTATTATGAATTAAAAGGTAATGGTGAAGAAAAAGTTGCTTTTTTAAATGGTATAGCAATGCAAACCAACTTATGGCAAGCCCAAGTAAGAACTTTCAAAGAAAATTATCAAATTCTACTTCACGATTTTCGTGGTCAGGGTCAGTCTTCTCTAACTCCTACAAATTTTTCATTTGAGCAACATGCTGATGATTTTTATAAATTACTAGAAGAATTAGAGATAGATGAAATCCATATAGTTGGAGTCTCATATGGTGCCGAGGTGGCTATGCAGTTTGCCCTTCAATATCCCGAAAAGGTTTCTTCCTTAGTTTTAGGTACTGCTGTTAGTGAAGTTAGACCCTTATTAAAAGCAAAGATTGAATCTTGGATCTTGGCTGCTGAAACATATAATGGAAAACTTTTCTTTAAGGTAATGGCTCCCTATGTATATTCTAATAATTTTTATAAAGAAAAAAAGGAATGGTTAGAAAATAGAGCCGATCAGTTTGCAAAAATTGTTACAAAAGAATGGCTAGATGCTTTTATAGCTCTTTCTGAAAGCTTTTTAACTTTAGATATTACAAACAGACTTTCCAATATAAAAGTGCCAACCCTTATACTTTCAGGGGAAGAAGATATTCTCAAGCCTCCCTTTTATGGTAAAATAATAAAAAGTAAAATTCCCGATTCTAAATTCAGGGTTATAAAAAATGCTGCACATGGGCTTTTTGCAGAAAAACCCCACGAATTTAATCAACTAGTTGGTGATTTTATAAAAGATCATATCAACCTCGAGTAAAATATTCAATGATTTTAGATAAGAAATACAAACTTATTTAAGGTTACAAAAAATAACAATAATAGAATTTAAAGCCGAATAATATTATTGTATATCAAAAATATTTAATTTTAATGAATTAGTGTACATACAATATATAATAGATGATCCCTTTTGCCGGAGCAAGGCATTAGGGATTTTTTAGTCTGATTTATTAAGCAAGGCTCTTTGATAATTGTCTTTCTTCTATACGAAATAATGGTTTTAATAGAGTATATAAGTTGAAGCACTTGATAATCTTTTCATGATTAATAGGTAACTAATGATATCATTTTATAATATTATTCAGCTAAAGCAAGAAATACTTTCTCTTATTGACCTACTCCCTGCCCCTTCCTGTTGTTAAAAGCGAGGATTCTTAATAGTTTAAGCCTAGCTTCCAAATTGATATTACGCTGAAATACCCCGACACTTAAAAGGCCTAGGATTCTATTCAATTTGGCAACTAAGGGAGTTAGATTGATACCTTACTCCCCAGGGTAAGCTCAATTCACCTTCTAACCGATTGGGCTTACCCTCTAAAGTGC
>JAWOEZ010000079.1:0-9092 GCA_046482435.1 Halanaerobiales bacterium | reverse complement strand
CTAGACAGCCCAGTATAATCTGTTGATTCTTTTTTGGTTTTAGAATAAAATTTTCTGCTAATTTCATCAGTCTTTTACCTCCTTTCTTATTGTAATTTAAAGTATTAATTATCTTTTTGGTTTTCAATATACTGTTTAACTGATTCTTCAGAAATATTACCAAAAGATTAAAACCGAGCAAATTCATCACCTATTTAAAAAAGGGTGGGTTCTTTGCTCTTTCTTCCTAAAATTTTATTAACGATAATATAATAAAAGAGAAACTCCTGCAAAACAAATGTAGGAATCCTCTTTTATTATTTAATTATATTAAAAAAACTATATAACATCTTTTAAAATATGTTGTCTTAATACCTTAAAGGAAGTAGAACCGGTTAAATGTCCTTTATTAATTATAGTTAACTGTTCTTTTGAATATCCTTTTCTTTGAACATCTAATTTGGCAACCTGATCATATCTACCTAGTAAAGGATAAACATTACTTTGGTCTGTTTTAGCAAAATCATGAGAAAAGTTCAAAACTTGACTTATCATTTTGGAATTTTTTTGAGCAATAGGTGCAATCATTTTAGTATAAGTTGAATTTAAAAGAGCTTCACCAATTTCAGCACCCGCCAACATTGGTTTATAATATTCAGCAGTATTGTAAAAGGTATGGTGAATATTAGTAACAAAACCACCCAAACTGACTCCGGTCACAATCGTTATTTTTACTTGGCTTGATTTAATTAACTCTTCGACCATTTTTGTAGAGACAGCAAGCATCGCAACATATCTATTTAAACTCTGAACCCCTCCCAAAAATTCTTTTAGTGTTTTACAAAAAGGTGCTCTGATTGCAATTAAATTAGCATCAATATCTATTTTTTTTAAAGGAAATATTTTATTAAAGCTAAAGTCGAACGGTTCTTCAGAGGCACCATGATGATAAATTATTGTGGGATATTCATTTCCCTTCCACTGTGCAATCTTAAAGGCTGGCTCAAGCTCACCTACCAAAGTTTCAGCTTTACACTCATAAAACCCTTCTCCTGAAAGCTGAGGAATAGATAGTTTGATACCTTGTAAATGCTCTGCAATTGATACACTATTAATATCATCTTGAAAATATCGTGATTTACGAACTGCTAAACTAGAAACACTTAACGCCACCACATCTAAAATCCCCATAATATTCATATTACAAACCTCACTTTATATTTGATGTAAAAAAACAAACTAAATACTTTAATCACTAATCGCCTTAGTAGCCAAGAAAGATACATTAAATTGATAGTAAACTTGACCAAAAGTATTAGCTCTCATAACCATGCAATATTATATGAATCAGAATAATTACTCATATATACCTATTCAACATGTTTTGAAAAAACCCTTTAAACACCTTTAATAATTAATCAAAGTTATTGTGATCCATTTATTAAACTCTCGATTAATACGTTTATAAGTATATTTTACTGATTTTTTAAAAAACCCAAACGTAATATTTTATGAACGTTTCCAACTTTACAAGAAACAAATATAAAAATTGCAGCTAAATCTTATATTTTTATCCCAAATAAAGAAGTCAAACAATTATTAAAAATACTGGAATACTAAATACAAAAAACCTGCTTTTTGATAAAAAGGTTATTATCACAGCAGGCTTTTAATTACATATATTTAATTCTGTCTATTCTTCAACTTCTCAATCAACCCTTCAATCCTCTCTTCAACTCTCTCTTTCTCTTCTAAATTCCTATTAATTACAAAATCTAAAATATCCCCTTCTTCAACATCATCAGGCAAAAACTTAACCAGCCAAACAATTTTCCATTTTATACATTCAACAACTTACTAAGGCTGTCATATCGGCAAAGTATAATGGAGGCGGCAGACGGATTTGAACCGTCGAATAAAGGATTTGCAGTCCTCTGCCTTACCACTTGGCTATGCCGCCATAATGGAGCGGAAAACGGGACTCGAACCCGCGACCTTCTCGTTGGCAACGAGATGCTCTACCAGCTGAGCTACTTCCGCAATTTATATTATTTTGTTATTTTTTTAAAGCTGGTGGTGGGAGCCAGAGTCGAACTGGCGACACGAGGATTTTCAGTCCACTGCTCTACCACCTGAGCTACCCCACCACAAAAAATGGCGGAGGAGACGGGATTTGAACCCGCGATCTCCGGCGTGACAGGCCGGCGCGTTCAACCACTTCGCTACTCCTCCGTGTAAATGGTGGGCGAAACAGGGCTCGAACCTGTGACCCCCTGCTTGTAAGGCAGGTGCTCTCCCAACTGAGCTATTCGCCCTTAGTTTTAGTAATAATATATAACTTTACATCCAACAATAAATAGTATACACAAAAGATAAACTGAAGTCAAAACGATTAGATTTTATTATTATCTCTTAAGTCTTATTTATTATAACATACTCTTGCATTCTTTTAAATACTACATATCATATTTTTTATCTTAAATGTTTAAAGAAAACTCCATCTAAAAATTTAGTTTGATTTAGGGGGAAAGATTCACTCGTCTGTTGAATTTAAATCAAGGATTTCGTATTCAACATTAAAATCTTCACTATTACTAATGAAATTATATGCTTCAATTGCCAGATCATAATCTAAATTTGTATTTACATTTTTAACTGTTTCCATTACTGTTCTATATAACCTTGGTATATTTAATAATGAATTCTGTTGAAATATTTTATCAGAAAAACCCTCTATAATCTTTCTTTGTCTAGAGACTCTATTTAATTCATCTTTATTGTGATCATAATATCTAGCATAATTCAATGCCTCTTGTCCTGATAAAAGATTATTGCCTTCTTTAAGATACAATCCGAGTTCGGGAATCTGAAATTCTTCTTCTAATTCTATTTCAATACCACTCATAAGATTAACTATATTTTTGAATCCTTCATAATCTATAACAAAATAATAATTTGGATTAACATCAGAAATAGAACTCATGATGTCCATCAATTGTTCTCTATTATACTCTTTAAGTTTTCTATCTTTATACTTTTCCTGAGAAGGAACAGCTATTATATCAATATTTTGATCACCCGGTTTTAAGTTTATCAACATTATGGAATCTGAATGAGTAGTTCCCTCCTCTACACTATCTTCATTATCTTGACCTATAACCAATAAATTTACTTCTTCATTAAATCTATCTTGTAAATTAGCCTCCCCGAAAAAAAGGCTAAAATAATTGTAACCATAAAATCCTAATAATGATACTACTAAAATAATTAGTATTATAATCCATTTCTTTGTGTTTTTACTCTCTTCTTTATTCTCATTCATTATTTAAGCCCTCCATAAAATTAAATACTAATTATAGTTATTCTATAGATATTTGTATAATTCCTGCCTTAAAAGCTATTTTAATCTTTCTTCTAACTCTTTAACTAGCCTATCTATTTGTTTATAGTCTTCTTCTGTGGCAGTACCTTTTGATACTACTGGTTCTAATAACTCCACATTCAATTTATTTAACATCCCTACAACATCTTCTACCATATTTCCTGCCCAACCATATGATCCTATAATAGAAGCATATTTAGTTTTGGGGCGAAGAGCATTGAAGAGATAAGTTACATATACTGCCATAGGATGAGGGCCTGTTAAGACAGTCGGTGAACCCAAGACTACCGTTGAAGCATCTACTAAAGAAATTGCAAGATCTCCCAAATCCATTTTTGCTATATTAAAGGGTTTAACTTTTATATTTTTATCAATTAATTTTTCTACAAAGTAATTAATCATATCTTCTGTACTTCCATGCATTGATACATAAGGAACGACAACCTCCGGTTTTACTTCATCACTTGTCCATTCTTTATAAGCATCTAAAATGAAATCGGGATTGTCGTATATCGGACCATGACTCGGAGCTATTATATCTATATCATAGTTATCAACTTTTGCTAAATTAGCTTTTATAACTTTTCTGAAGGGCATCATTATTTCTGCGTAGTACCTTTTAGCAGCTCTATAGACTTCAGCTTCCTCTCTTACATATAAATCACTAGTTGCTAGATGGGAACCAAAAAAATCACATGAAAATAAGATGTTATCTTCTTTTAAAAAAGTAGAAATGGTTTCTGGCCAGTGAACCCAAGGGGTATCGATAAATTCTAATGTTTTGTTCCCTAAAGAAATATTATCCTGATGACCAACAACTTCAATCTTATCTTCTTCAATGTCAAGTAGACTCAATAACATATCTTTACCTTTTTCACTAGTTAATAAAGTAGCAGTTGGATACACATCTAAAATATGGGGTATTGAGCCGGAATGATCCTGTTCAGCATGATTTGCAACTATATAATCAATATTTGTAATATTACTTTTCTTTAAATTTCCAATTAATTCTCCAGCAAAATTTGGTTCTACAGTATCTATCAAAGCATTCTTTTTATCTCCTTTTACTAAATAGGAGTTATAACTTGTACCATCTGGTAATGGAATCAATTCATCAAAAAGTCTTCTATTCCAATCAATTACCCCAACACTATAAACATCATCTTTTATTTTTCTTAAACTCATAAATATACCTCCCCATCTAGCTTTTTTAAACAAAAAAGTTACTTCCCTTAATGTTGACTATTTTAATCGCGGTTATCTCACTTACTCTGTTTACTGTTATTGTATTCTTATGTCATTATAAATTTTTTAATTCCCGTATAATCTCTCTTAAAAATGCAGGTAAATCTCTAGGAGAACGGGAGGTTACAAGCTTATCATCTACAACTACTTCTTCGTCAACCCAAACTGCACCACTATTAATTAAGTCATCTCTGATTGCAGTAGTCGAAGTTAAAGTTTTACCTTCAATTACATCAGCAGAGGCAAGAACCCATCCACCATGACATATTGAAGCTATTAACTTTTTATTTTCATACATATTTCTAACAAAATTTAAAGTATTATTACATCTTCTAAGTTTATCTGGAGCCCATCCACCGGGAATTATTACTCCATCAAATTCTTCTGGATTCACTTCTGCTGCCTTTTTATCAATTTTAATGGGATATCCATGTTTACTTTCTGCGAGATTACCTTTCACATTATCAGAGGCAATTACTGTAACCTCTACACCGGCTTCTTTAAGTCTAAGATAAGGATACCAAGCTTCTAGGTCTTCATACTCATTTGCTACAAACAAAGCAACTCTTTTCCCTTCAGTAGTCATATTTTTGGACCTCCTTTTAATTTTAAATATACTTCCTTACTTTTCATTTATGAATATTTTTTTATCTTTCCTATCGATTAAATATTATTACACATATTTTAAAATATATGTTAATTGCTTGACAATATTAAGATTAATATGATAATATATATATCGTGCCGAAGTGGCGGAATTGGCAGACGCGCAGCGTTGAGGGCGCTGTGGGCATCTTGCCTGTGCGGGTTCGAATCCCACCTTCGGCACCATTTTCTTTTTAATAAACGAATATATTATGTGCAGTTAATAGCTGCACTTTTTATTTTTATTGTGTTTCTAATTTTAGATGCTTTAATTAAAAAATTGATCATTTTCTGACAATACTTTCTTTAACAGGTCTTCAAAATAAGTAGGTTGTCCCTTCTTTAAATATTTATATCCATAATAAGAAGCAATTCCACTTCCAATACAATCTGCAATTAAATCCCACATAGTATCTACAAGGCCTGTCTTTTGCATATTGAAAGCAAACAAGCTATCCATAGTAAATTCAAATATTTCCCAAACCACTCCAATACTTACTGCAAAAGTAAATGCGAATAACGCTACAAAAATAGGACTTAAAACTATATCAATCTCTTCTTCACGATTTAAAAAATATATTAGTGTAAATCCAATAAAACCTAATATTGTACCGGAAAAAGCATGCAACATATTATCCCACCACCAGAAGCGGTAGTAAAAATTTCTTAATTCTCCTAAATATAGTGAAGCAAAAATAAATACAATGATAATTACCTGTATATCAGATGGTATATATAGGATATTTTTATCTGACAATAAATTTGGAATAAATGTTGTAATTAGAGCTAATATTGCAATAAATAGGCTCAACCAATTCAAAATTATTATATCCACAATTATAGCGCCTATTAATAACACTCTGAAAAACCAGACAAGTACAACTTTAAATTTAATCTCTTTATTGAAAATTATTCTAACCACCTCAATTTATTCAATACTTAATTTTTGAATAATTTCAATTTCATTAAGGAATTAATCAACTATCATCCCACTTATTATTCTTGAAATAACTTATTAATAGAATCATCAAAATTAAAGGAATTTAATACCCAAATATCTTCTGGTTTATAAAAAATGAACTTCCATCTTATTATATGTTTTTCATATTTCATTACATAAGTATATTTTAGAAAAGTGTCCTTTGTTAGTTCTTCCTTAATTAATTCATATCCCAATATATTTCCATACCTTCCTTTAACAGAATCCAACTGTTTCATTGTAGAACTTTCTAAGTTTTCAATTTCTGTGATAGAAAATGGCCATTCATCTTCCACTACATCAAAAGCTTTTTCCACATCTTCCTCAACCATAAAGGTGAGAAATCTATTACAGAAATCTTTAGTTTCCTCCTGATTTGAAAAGCCAATCTCACCGGCTACTGCGTTAAGACTAAAACTTAATATAAATACTATTATCAACATCAAAGTCATTTTAGATTTCATTTTTATACCCCCATTATTTAAGAGATTAGCCCGG
Organism: Halanaerobiales bacterium; assembly: GCA_046482435.1. Lineage (GTDB taxonomy): Bacteria > Bacillota > Halanaerobiia > Halanaerobiales > M55B127 > M55B127. The sequence goes on along the minus strand of JAWOEZ010000079.1, from coordinate 2,364 downwards.
CAAGAAATCTAACCAGGCTATTTAAATATATTAAAGAGACTTAAAAATCAACATCCTTAGCGTATCTTTCTTCCAGTGGTAAAGGTGATATAGTAACATATAAAACCAGTGTTTTATGCCCAGTATTATCGACAGACATTACCTTGGGGCCATCTATTTTCATAAGATCATTTTCCTTAACCTCAATAGGTTCTCCATCAACATTTATATTACTACTACCTTTTTGAACTCCAACCAATAAGGTGGATTCAAAATGAGTATGCTTAAGTAAAGAATTCCCTAAAGATATATTAAGGTTAAATACCAACGTATTTTCATTACTATAAATTATTCTTTTTGCAATTTTTTCATCGCGTTTTATCATAAAATTTTATAATAAAAACTTTTCCATGTACCCCCCCCTGCTAATAGTTAACTTTCATTCTTTGGTAATATATATTCTATTAAATGCTTAAGTTTCCTTTTTATCTTATATATTCCATCGGTTAAAATGAATCCTACTTGTTTTATTATATTCTAATCTCAAATCCAATCTTTTTGAATTAATTATCTATTATTGACCACTTTTTCTTTCCATCCACCTCTCTTAAACCAAAATACAGCAATTATTGCAGTTATGAAATTGGATAAAAACATTCCCCACCAAATACCGTTAGTACCCCATTCAAGATTAATACTTAAATATTGGGCCAATGGTAAGCGAAGACCCCATAAAGCAATTATAGCAAGGACCATAGCAACTACAGTATTGCCGGCCCCTCTAAAGGAACCTCCTAAAATAAATCTAACACCAAGAAAACCAAATGAAAATCCTACTATCCTTAAAAATGATACTCCGATTTCTATAACTTCAGAATTTGAATTAAATATAGAAATTATCGTCCGGGGAAAAAGATTAAAAACTACTGCTAATAAGGTTAAAGCAACTAAGATTATTCCCGTGCTGATCCAGGCACTTTTTTCTGCTCTATTTGTATTCTCAGCTCCCAAATTCTGTCCTACCATAGTTGTAGTAGCCGTTGCAAATCCTCTGGAAGGTAACATTACTACAGATAAGATACGAGAACCTATCCCATAAGCTGCAACCGCCAAAGTTCCGAACTGTGAAACAATACTCATTAAAAATGTCATTCCAAGAGCTATAACAGACTGTTCAGCTGCAGAAGGAAAACCAATAATTAATATTTTCTTAATAACTTCATAATTTGGTTTAAGTGCTTTTAATGATAAAGTCAAACCTTTTTTACCACTAAATAGAATATATAATCCTATTATTCCCGCAATCGCTCGGGAAAATATTGTGGCAAAAGCTGCCCCTCTAACACCTAGTTGAGGGATAAAGCCAACTCCGAAAATTAATATAGGGTCTATTACTATATTTAGTAATGTAGAAAACACCATTAATTTCATCGGGGTTTTAGTGTCTCCATAACCCCTTAATAAAGCAGAAAAAATGAAAAAGACAAACATAAATGGAATTCCAGTAAAAATTATATTTAAATAGGCATTTGCATCCCCTAAAATATTAGCTGGAGCACCCATTAACTGTAATACAGCCTTATTAAAATATACACCAAAACCAGCTAAGACAATAGCAATAGAGCCCACAACTAAAAAAATCTGCCCTGTTACCTGATTGCTCATTTCCTCATCGCCTGCTCCCATATATTGAGCTACTAGCGTAGTACCAGCAATGGTTAAACCGGCTCCTATAGATACCATTAAAAAAACAAGGGGGAAACCAACCGAAAGTGCCGCAACTGCCTCAGCCCCTAATTTCCCCAGCCAAAAGGTATCTGCAAGGTTATATACCACCTGCATTGTATTCCCAATCATTATAGGCCAGGCTAACTTAAAAATAGTACTGGCTATCGGTCCATTTAATATATCTTCTCGGTTGCCCATACGCGGATTAGTAATCCTATTATCTTTATTTATATCATCTGTATCTATATCCATTTCACTCATTTCTATCTTCACCTTCTTTCAATAGATCTTCAAGGTTTTCCAAAACAGTTCCCAATAACATTATTATTTTTTCTTTCTCTTTCTCATCTAAACCAACAAGAGCTTTTTCTAAAAACTCTGTCTGATATCAAGCATCTTAGATAGTTTTTTCTTACCTTTTTTAGTCAATTCTAATAGGACTATCCTCCGGTCCTCAGGATTACGGTATCTTTTTACTAACCTGTCCTGTACTAGTTTGTCTACAATAACTGTGAGAGTACTATTGGCCATATGCATCTTATTATGTAAAAAACTCATATTGACCGTTCATGTTTAGTAATATACCATAACAGTGAACTACTCGGCATTGAAATACCGAGCTTCATAGTCGCTTGATCTTATGGGACATAAGATGAA
>JAWOEZ010000099.1:0-2618 GCA_046482435.1 Halanaerobiales bacterium | reverse complement strand
TATCAAATTTATTTAAATCTTTAAAATGCATGGAATATAATTCCTTTCATCTTTTTTATCAATCAGAAATCAACTTATGAAATAGCTATAAAAGAGAAAAACATTAAGCTAACAAAAAAATTGGTGAAATACATCTTGAAAATATGTTATTGTTTTAAGGTCTGTATTATTTCCTCTTTGTCATCACTTATCTTTATTTCGGCATACGCTCCATTTATAAAGGTAAGCTGAGGAGGTTTATGTCCCAGGTCAATATCATATATAATAGGTATATTTAAATCATTAGACATGTTTTCTAAAGCATCTACATAGCTATAATCTTGAACATTATTATATCCTGCTACTCTGCCGAATAATAACCCATTACAATTTTTAAACCAACCGTTCATTTTCATTTGCCAGAAGGTTCGGTGGATATCCGTCGCATCCATCTCACAACTTTCAAAATACCACACAATACCCACTTCATTATATTGTTTTAAAAAATCACTTACTATTCCATACTCAGTTCCTATTAACTTACAAAGGACATCCATATTACCTCCGATTAATCTTCCGCTAAAATTATTGTTATAATTAATATATTTCCAACTTACTTCCTCAGTTAAATTATATGAGGGGAAATTATCTTCAGTAACTTCAAGCCATTCCTCTTGATATTGATCTAAACTTTTCTGCTTGAAAGTCTCACCACTTTTTTTATTTAAAATATCTAATACATTTAATACGGAATTATGAACCTGATTATTTCCAAAATCAAGAAAGTTTGGCCCATGAACGGTTGCAATATTAGTTTTTAAAGTGAAAGTAAATAAGAGGGTACTAATATCAGAAAACCCCAATATCCATTTTGGTTCCGACTTTTTTAAATCCTCAAAGTTTAAATATGGAAGAATTTCCATTAAAAATTCTCCTCCCCAGGGAGGAATGATCGCCTTTACGTCTTGATTGTTATATAACTCAATAAACTCCTCTGCCCTAATTTGAGGAGATGCACTAACTAATTTTTTCTGCTTTCTAACTGATTCTGTTTCTATTACTTTATAACCTAACTCCTCAAATTTATTTATAGCATTATCAAGTTTAGACGAAAATACTCCCTGAACCCCAGAAGAAGGTGCTGTAACTCCGATTACATCTCCTTTTTCTAAGGGGGCTGGATATTTAATCATATTTCCAACTCCTTTTTTTATAGATAGTTCTGTTTTTTTTATTTAGTCATTAAATGCAGCGGTACCTTCCACCTGGACAAGACAATTATTACTGACGAAGTCTGAAGTTACAACTGCTCTTACGGGATATTTGTCTTCTTTAAAGTGTTTTATCCATATACTGTGCATCCCGGCAAAATCTTCTATATTTTTTAAAATTACAGTCAGTTTTAATACATTATCAAGTTTTAAATCTATTTCATTCAATGATTCATTTAAATTATTTAAGGTCTGATCCATTTGTTCTTCAATTGTTTTTAGAACTTCCCCTTTTTCATCAACAGTACCACCTATATGACCTATTTGAACCAAGTCGTCTTTTTTTGTAAAAGTGGAAAGATCATATTGATCATATGGTGGAATGACAATTCTTTCTATCATTATATTTTCACTCCTATTGAATTATTGTTAAAGTTGATTTAAGTTTTTAATATATTAAACTATTACTTTGATTAATCAAAGTATTTATTGTTTTAAGAAATCCGGTCGAAATTATCTAATTTCTTAAAAATATCAAGGGTTAAGACACCCTGCCAGTCTTTATATGCTCTTTTAAGTCCTTCTTTATAAAAATCTTCGCCCCAAGGGGGATCAATTACCGTATTTTCTTCAATTAAATCTATATAAAAATCGAGGTTTTCTTCTACCTTTTCTACTTTAATTCCAAACCAATAGTCATCAGGTGCAGAAATAAAATCAAGTGGTAAGGGAACGTATTCTGTCCATTTGTCTTTATCATATTCAATAACCTTTGAAATACCAAGACTAATACTATCTTTCATTTGCTTTCTATATTTTTCAGGTAGTATCTTATATAATTCAACATAACAGAATAATTCGTTTTCAGAATTAAATTCTTCCTTATTATTTATATACTCTACAGCAGTATCTACTAATTTATCTACATCTAATTTTTTAACATGTTTTCTGTATTTATATAAATAACCGATTAATTCAGCAGTAGGATTACCCCAATTCTTATCAATTACTGTCATTTCTTGTTTTTTATCATAATCCCACCAAGGTGTATGAGGATAGTCATTTACTTCTTTAGGAACCGCAAACCATCCGTTCCGTTTATCATCAAAAGTAGATTCAAGGTATCTTACCGCTCTACCTATCATCGGTTTTGCTATTTTGTGATCATCAAATTCTTTTAAGATTCTCAACCCAATTGAAGTATCTAAAGGGGAAGAATCTGGCATTCTAAAATCAGGCTCTAAACCCTGGCCGAAACCACCATCTTTATTTTGATATAATTTTAATGCTCTAATAACATCGAGAGCATTACCATTCTTAAAATAATAAGTAAATAGCTTACTGTCAATTAAACGTCCTTTATCAATTAAAAATTGATCAAAGGAGTTTATATGTTTTCTATCTAATGTTTTCATTATAATTCTCCTC
>JAWOEZ010000049.1:0-19243 GCA_046482435.1 Halanaerobiales bacterium | reverse complement strand
CTAATAAGTCGAGGGCTTGACTTTCCGTTAATTCCTGTATACAATTTTGAGAGAAGATAAAAGTTTAATACTTTCCGGTGGTAATTGCGGAGGGGCAACACCTGTTCCCATCTCGAACACAGAAGTTAAGTCCTCCAGCGCCTATGGTACTGCAGGGGTGACCCTGTGGGAGAGTAGGTCACTGCCGGATTCTTTTAATAAACCACCTTATATATTAGGTGGTTTTTTGCATATAATTATTGTAGTTAAAAATATAGATATTTAACAGTATATTAAAATAAATATAATATTTTTAATAAAAATAGTGAGGAGAATGTTTGTTTTAAATTAAAAAGGCAAATTGCTGGACAAACCTATTTATTATTGTTATAATATACAAAATGTAAGTTGTCATGAAAATTCCCCGATAGCTCAGTTGGTAGAGCAGGTGACTGTTAATCATCTTGTCGTAGGTTCGAGTCCTACTCGGGGAGCCATTTTTTGACCGCAGCAATATGTAATTCAAAATTTAATAATTAATAAAAAAACTCATGAGGAGAGTGAATTAATTTTATGTATTTTAAAAGAGTGTTATCAATAGTTATGATAATGGCACTACTAGTTGCAGTTCCAGTTGCAGCACAAGAAGGTTCAGATACAGGTGAGGCACAACAAAGCGACCAGCAAAATGAGGTTGCTGCTGTTGTGAATGGTGAAGAAATATCTATGCAAGAACTTGACCAATTTGCGGGTACACAAAATTTAATTATGAGCTTATATAGATCAAATCCTGACTTTACCCAAGTGTTATTGCAAACTGAACCCGGACAGGAAGTAATTAAAGAATTTCAAAAATCAAAACTTGACGAACTAATAACTCAAAAATTACTTGCTCAGGAAGCAAATGAAAGAGAAATTGAATTATCACAAGAAGAAAAGAATGAAGTTTTTGAACAGCAGGTAGAAGGTATTAAGGAACAAAATGATATGGATGATGAACAATTAGAAGAAGCACTACAACAACAAGGTATTGAATCACTTGAGGCATATAGAGAATCTTTCTTTGAACAAAACAAAGAGAGCTTAGTGATAAATAAGCTTCGTGAAAATGTTACTAGTGATACTGAAGTAACCGAAGAAGAGATGGAAAATTATTATGAGGAAAATGAATCTGAATTTCAAGTACAGGAACAAGCAGAAGCTAGACATATTCTTTTAGAAGATAGAGAAACAGCTGAAGAAGTAATGGAAGAGTTAGAAGCGGGTGAAAGTTTTACAGACTTAGCTCAAGAATATTCAACTGGTCCTTCTGCTGAAGAAGGCGGAGAACTTGGTTTTATAAGTAAAGACCAAAACATTGCTGAGAAATTTAAAGAAGCGGTATTTGCTCTTGATGTAGGTGGTGTAAGTGAAATCGTAGAAACTGAATATGGTTTTCATATCATTGAAGTAACTGATAGAAAAGATGCTGGCTTAAAAAGTTATGATGAAGTTAAAGAGCAAATAAAACAGCAGCTTTCACAACAAAAAGGTCAAAATGTTTGGGATGAATTTGTAAGAGAACTAAGAGATAAAGCTGAAATAGAGAAGAAACTATAGAAACAAAGTAAAAATTAAATACAAAAGTAAGAAGAGGGGTGTTTTCAAGCACCTCTCTTTTTTTATGGAGGAAATAGGGTTTAAATAGAGAATCATATATATAATACAGCATATATATAATACAGGGGGTTTATTATCTTGAGAAAACAAGAAAATATAATTGCAAATAATCTCGATAAGATACTGGATAATATAAACGAAGGAATTCATGTAGTAAATGAATTAGGTCAAACTGTTTTATATAACGAAAAAATGTCTGAACTTGAAGGTATGGATAAAAACATAGTTATGCATAAAAAAATCGATGAGGTATTCCCTTCTCTAAATGAAGATAATAGCACCTTATTACTAACATTAAAAAATAAAGAAATTATAAAAAACAATCAACAAGAATATTTAAATAAATTTGGCCATAAAATTATTACAATAAATACGACTATGCCGATTCATTTAGAAAACGGCAGTATTTGGGCTTTAGAAATAGCCAGAGATATAACAGAAACTAAAAAATTATACAATAAAATAATATCTTTACAAGAAAAATTATATACAGATAAAAACATGGATGAAGATCAAAATAAGTACTTTACATTTTCAGATATAAAAGGGGAAAATAAAAAATTAAAGCAAGTTATTAATTATGCCAGGCAAGCTGCTAGAACTGATTCTTCGATACTGATAGTAGGAGAAACTGGTACAGGTAAGGAGTTGTTTGCCCAAAGTATTCACAGCGGCAGTAGACGACAAAATAAACCTTTTATAGCGCAAAACTGTGCTGCTTTACCCGAAAATTTGTTGGAGGGCATATTATTTGGGACCCGGAAAGGTGGGTTCACAGGGGCAGTTGATAGAAAAGGCCTTTTTGAACAAGCAAACGGGGGTACTTTACTATTAGATGAAATTAGTTCGATGTCCAAAGCTTTGCAGGCTAAATTACTAAGAGTTCTACAGGAGGGTTTAGTTCGCCCTGTAGGAGGTAAGGAAGATATAAATGTCGACGTCAGGATTATTGCTACAAGCAATAAATCTCCCGTAGAATCGATAAGGGAAGGCAACTTAAGAGAAGATCTTTACTATCGTTTAGCTGTTGTTTTACTACACCTACCTTTATTATCTGAAAGACGTGATGATATCTTACTATTATCAAAATATTTCATTGATCGTATTAATAGAAAATTTGATAAAAATATTAAGGGTTTAAGCGATCAGGTCGAAGAGATATTTTATAATTATAATTGGCCGGGTAATGTAAGACAGTTAGAACATGTAATAGAGGGTGCAATCAATATAATAAGCGGCGGGGACTATATCAAAAAAGAACATGTAAAACCCTTTTTAATAGATGTTAATACACCTAACCCCGAGAAACAAATTGATGGAAAAAAGACCTTACCCGAGAAAATGGAGAAGTTAGAAAAAGAATACATAATAGAAGCTCTCAAGAAAAATGGCAAAAATATTACATCCACTGCAAAATATCTTGGCATCAAGAGGCAGAGTTTACAGTATCGGATGAATAAATATAATATTGATTTATCTGGAATTTAAATATTAATAAATGTACAAAGACTGGTATTGTGGTGCTTATAACAATAATTTATAAGTAACACAATATTTTTTTGTTAAATTATATAAAGTTGGCATGAACTATGCATCTATATAAGAGGAGGAGAAAGGTGATAAATTAGTGGATTTTTTAAAAGGGTGTGATCTTTTTGAATAAAGGGATTGATCTAATTAATAGAGGTAAAAATATCTTAAATTTAACAGAAAAATTAGTGAACATAGAAAGTGTTAGTAATACAGATGGGGTAATAAAGATAGGTAATTTTATTCATGATAAACTGAAAGAATGGGCGTATTTCCATAAAAACCCGGATCATCTTATGAAACTTCCGTTAAGAAATGATCCGATGAATAGATTTAATCTAGCAGCTTTAGTAAAAGGGGATAATGGTTGTGAAAACACTATAGTATATCTCAGCCACATGGATACTGTAGATATTGGCGAATATAGAAATTTAAAGAATTTAGCTACAAAGCCCTACAAATTAATGGAAGAATTGGAGTCTAGAGATCTTGCTGATGGTGTAAAAAAAGAACTTAATTCTGGTAAGTGGTTATTTGGGCGAGGTTCTGCTGATATGAAATCAGGGATTGCTATTGAGCTTGAACTTTTAAAAGAATTTTCTGAAAATAAAAAAGATTTAGAAGGGAATATCCTAGTAATAATAACGGTAAACGAAGAAGCCGATTCACTCGGGATGTTAAATATTGCAAAACCACTTCTAGAATTAGCTAGTAAAGAAAATTTAAATTATATAGGAGGAATAAACACTGATTATACCACTGATGAAACGGGAAACAGTCCGGCCAATAGATATGTATATCGAGGAACAGTGGGGAAAATAGTTCCTGCACTTTATGTGGTAGGGAAGGGTTCCCATGTTGGAGATGTTTTTGGGGGGCTTGATGTTAATTTATTAATGTCAGAATTAACCTCAAGGATTGATAATAATATGGAATTGGCCGATAAATTTAATAATATGATTACCGATCCCCCTATATCCTTAAAACAAGAAGATTTGAAAGTTGAGTACAATGGGCAACTCCCCTATGAAGGGTTTTCATATTATAACTTTCTAAATTTTAAGAGAGGGCCAGCAGAAGTTTTGGAAATTTTTAAAGAAGAAGTAGAGGACAGCATAAGAACTACCCTTGCTTGGATAAATGGTAATTTTAGGGTTTATAAAAGTTATAATTCTGAAAAGAATCTGGAGTTAAGTTTAGATATCGCTTGTTATACCTACCAGGAACTATTAGATACTGTAAAGAGAAAATATAATGAAGAAAAAATTGAAGAAGAAATCGAAAAGGTATTGTCTCGAGTTGAAAAAGAAGATATTAAGGACTTAAGGATACATTCTCTAGAAATCATTAAAAGAATCTGGGAACTTTCTGAATTAGAAGGGCCAGCAGCACTAGTATTTTTAGTACCTCCATTTTATCCACCACAGAACCCAAAAATTGAAGATGCTAAATTTGAAAAATTTAATAAAATTGTGGAAGAGACTATAAAAAAGCATGAAACAGATGATGATTATAATATGATAATTAAAGATTTTTTCCCGTTTTTGTCAGATGCTAGTTATGCAGCCTTTCAGGGCACTCATAAAGATAAAAAGACTTTGATAGCAAATATGCCGTCTTGGGGCAAAGGTTGGAAGATAGAAATTGAGGCAGCAGGAAAGCTAAATTTGCCGGTAGTAGATGTAGGAGTCTACGGGAAAGGTGCACATAAATATTTAGAAAGGGTGCATATCCCATACAGTATGGAAATACTACCGGGACTCATCAAAAAAATAACTGAGGAGACACTGCAAAAATATTAATTAAATGACGAAAAATTTTGCGGTGAACAGGGGGTGGTTACGGAATATTTGCAATTAATATAAGATAAGTATAGTAGTAATAGGAACTACTATTGTCTACTTTATGAATCTACAGGAATGTTCGGTTTGTTTATGACCGGTCAGGCCAGCTTTTTTATGATAAATTTTATTAGACTGTTGGCAGCATTTTCAGAATTTATCTTGATTTCTATACCGCTATTTATATTAAGTTCAGATTTTTTGAATAGATAAAGAAATATCCCAAAGAAAAACATTATACTTGGAAAGAAAAGTGGGGAGCCCCTAAAGATGCTATCTGGGCATTATTAACCCCTGTAATTATTTCAGCTGCGATTTTAATTGATATTACTACAATTACTGAGGCAGGAGCACTTGCAGCTCTTTATGGGTTTTTAGTAGGGGTCTTTATATGTAAGAATTTAGGATGGAAACAAATTTATGATTAACTAAAAAACAGGGTAGTTTTATCTGGAGTTGTATTTTTCTTAACAGGTTCAGCTAATATTTGGGGGTGGGTAATTTCTTATAGGGGATTAACTGAAACTTTAGGAACTGCTATGATTGCTTTCAGTCAAAGCCATATTATTCAATTACTAATGGTGGCTTCACAAATTGTCAAAACCCCTACGAAAAAGCCATAAAAGAAGTAGCACCCTTTATCTTAGCTGAGATAGGTGTTCTTCTATTAATTTTATATATTCCAGAATTAACTTTATGGATTCCGCGAATTTTGGGTTTAAGTTGGGGCTAAAATATAGTAAAATATAAATTGTGGCATAGATTTTGCATATATATTAATATGTGAATATTTTTGTGCTAAAGTAAGATAAAAATAAAAAGGAGTTGATTTAAGTGATTATTGGTGTACCGAAAGAAATTAAGAACAATGAGAACAGGGTTGCAATTACAGCAGCTGGAGTAAAGGCTTTTGTAAATGATGGGCACAAAGTAGTTATTGAAACGAAGGCAGGTGAAGGCAGTGGTATAAGTGATCAAGAGTATATTAAAGCAGGGGCTGAAATGTTGGACACCCCTAAAGATGTATTTGATGAAGCTGACATGATTATGAAAGTTAAAGAACCTCTGGAAGAAGAATATGAATATTTTAGAGAAGGGCAGATCCTTTTTACCTATCTACACCTAGCAGCTGAGGAAGAACTCACAAAAGCTCTGATGGAAAAAAACGTTGTTTCAATTGCTTATGAAACTATTCAACTTGATGATGGTTCCTTGCCATTATTAACACCGATGAGTGAAGTTGCTGGACGGTTAGCGACTCAAGAGGGAGCCAGATTTTTAGAAAAACCACAGGGAGGAAAAGGGGTTCTATTAGGTGGGATTCCCGGAGTAAGTCCTGCTAAAGTAGTAATTATAGGTGGCGGAATAGTTGGTATGAATTCAGCCAAGATGGCAGTCGGACTTGGTGCAGATGTTACTATTTTAGACATTGACCCCGCTCAGATGAGGTATATAGATGATGTATTTAACGGTAGAGTTAAAACAGTAATGTCGAATGAACATAACATAATGTATGAGATAAAAGATGCAGATCTAGTAATTGGTGCAGTCTTAATTCCCGGAGCTAAAGCCCCTGATTTAATGACAGAAGATATGATTAAAGAGATGGAAGAAGGTTCAGTAGTGGCAGATGTAGCTATTGATCAGGGCGGTTGTGTTGAAACAACTTATCCAACTACTCATGCTGATCCTGTATTTACTAAATATGGAGTTATTCATTATTCGGTAGCAAATATGCCGGGAGCAGTTGCCCGAACCTCTACTTATGGTTTGACTAACTGCACACTACCTTATGGATTAAAATTAGCAAATAAGGGTTATAAGAAGGCTATGCTAGAGGATGAAGCCTTGGCAAAAGGTCTTAATGTATATAATGGTGAAATAACATATAAAGCAGTTGCTGAAGCATTTGATATGGAATATACACCACTTAAAGAAGTTATCAAAAATTTCTAAAAATAAATTAACCAGGAGGAGATATAAATGGAAAATATAAAAGTAGTTCTCTGGGGCATGGGCTCTATGGGAAGTGGAATGGGAAAATACTTAGTTGATAGAAAAGGTATAGAAATAGTAGGAGGTATTGCCCATAGAGAATCTAAGGCCGGTAAAGATGTAGCAGAATTTTTTGGTCTTGATAAAGAATTAGGTGTAAAAGTAACTAATGACCCAATGAGCGTTATCACTGAGGACGTAGATGTAGTATTACAGGCAACTTCTTCTTTTGTAGAAGATGTATATCCTCAAATTGAGAAAATAGTTAAAAAGAAGGTAAATGTTATCTCAATAGCTGAGGAGATGGCCTATCCAAGTGTGCAAGCAAAAGAATTAAGTAAAAAAATAGACAAGCTTGCCAAAGAATATGGAGTATCTGTCCTAGGCACAGGAATTAACCCGGGTTTTGTTTTAGATTTAATGATTATTGCTTTAAGTGGAGCCTGTGCTAAAGTTGATAAAATAGAGGCAGCCAGAATCAATGACCTTTCTCCATTTGGCCCAACAGTTATGCGAACTCAGGGTGTAGGAACAACAGTTGAAGAATTTGAAAAAGGTATTAAAGATGGTTCAATAGTTGGGCATATTGGATTCTTAGAATCAATAAATATGATTGCCGACCGTTTAGGTATTGATTTGGATAAGGTAGAACAGACTAGAGAACCAATCATTTCTGAAACTTATAGAGAAACTGAACACGTAAAGGTAGAACCTGGGATGGTTGCAGGCTGTAGACATATTGCAAAAGGATATAGTGGTGGAAAAGAAGTAATCCTATTAGAACACCCCCAGCAGATTCATCCTGGTAAAGAAGGAACAGAAACCGGAGACTATATTAATATAAAAGGTACACCAGATATTAATATGTCAATCCAACCTGAAATTCCAGGTGGAATCGGTACAATGGCAGTAGCGATTAATATGATCCCTGTTATCGTAGAAGCACAATCGGGTCTTGTAACTATGAAAGATCTGCCCGTACCTGCTGCAATGATCGGTGATGCACGTAAACTAATGGAATAAAAATATATTTTTATGGAGGTATTCATATGGGAGAAGTTATAGAAGCTGGAAGTTGGGTACAAATTTATCAAGTTATTCTTCCTGCTGGAGAGAGAGCTCCCCAGGTACCTGAAGATACAAAAAAAGTGCCTTTAGAGTTAAAGGTTAAGGGGTTCTTAAAAGAAGAGGCTGAACTTGGTGACCCAGTAAAAATTAAGACAGTAACAAATAGAATACTTGAGGGAGAATTAATTAAGATTAATCCTCCTTATGAGCATAAATATGGAAAAATGATCCCGGAATTATTACAGGTTGGACCTCAAATCAGGAAGATTTTAAGAGAAGAGGAGGTGTAAAGATTGGCAGTAGATGATTATGGATCAGTAATGTCTAGAAAAAATGAAATAATGAAAAAAGCAGTTGGTATTGATTATGAAAGGTTTGCCCAGGGCAAAGTTGGATTTGATTATGAGAGAATGATGTCAGAAGTTGGCTATAAGCTAGATCAGATAATTAAAATCCAGAAAGAAACAGCTGTGGGTCAAACCCCATTCATAGAATTAAAAAACATTTCTGAATTGGCCAGGAAACTTGCTCCGGCAGGTAAAGGAGCCCGGATCTTTCTTAAAGATGAAGCTGCCAATCCTTCTGGAAGTTATAAGGCCAGAAGAGCCTCAATCTCAGTTTATCACGCTAAAAAAGAAGGTTATCCTGGAGTTGTAGCTGCCACCAGCGGTAATTATGGAGCAGCTGTAGCGTCTCAGGCTGTAATGCGTAATCTTGAATCAATAATAGTGCAGGAGGTTTTTGACAGCCGGGGAGTCGGACAACCCGAAATCCTTGAAAAGGGTAGAAAATGTGAAGCTTATGGATCTGAAGTACTACAGCTTAGTGTGGGACCTGAACTTTTCTACACTTTCTTAAGGGTCTTAGAAGATACAGGTTATTTTAATGCTTCCTTATACACGCCTTTTGGTATTGCAGGGGTAGAACCTTTAGGTTATGAAATAGTTCAAGAATTACAGGAAAGAGAAAACCAAAACCCCGATGCAGTAATTATTACTCATGCCGGGGGAGGTAATTTAACCGGAACAGCCCGCGGACTTCTAAAAGCGGGTGCTGATGAGACTAAGATAGTTGCTGCCAGTGTAGATTTAAGTGGTCTCCATATGGCAAGTGACCATGATTTTAATAGAAAATCATTCACAACCGGACATACCGGCTTTGGGGTTCCATTTGCCACCTGGCCTGATAGGGCAGATGTTCCTCGCAATGCAGCTCGAGCTTTAAGGTATATGGATGATTATGTAACTGTAAAACAGGGTGAGGTATTCTATATAACTGAAGCCCTAGCACAGATTGAAGGTATGGAAAGAGGCCCGGCGGGCAATACTTCTTTAGCAGCTGCCTTTGATCTAGCACAAGAGATGGATGAAGATCAGATTATTGTAGTTCAAGAAACAGAATACACAGGGGCCGGTAAACATCCGATGGCCCAGTTAAACTTTGCTAAAGAAAATGGGATTGAGGTCAGAAATGGAGATCCCGACCAAGAAGTAGCCGGTGAGTCCGTAATAATACCTGAACATCCTTCTCAAATTAAGGCCAGAGAAGTAGACCTTAAAAAGTTAAAGAAATCCTATTTAAGAAAAGTAATTGAAGAAACTAATGTTAAAGAGATCAATGAGATAGATTTACAGTTTTTAGCAGATGAAATCAAAAAATCAAAAGCTGAAACAAAGGAAATATTAGAAAAAGAATTTAACCTTTCTGTAGTGGGAGGATAAGTAGATGGAGATAGATCTTTTAATTGCTGAGATAGGTAGTACAACTACATTAGTAAATGCATTTGATAAAATAAATAGTGCTAACCCTGAGTTTATAGGTCAGGGTTTAGCACCTACTTCTGTCTTAAAAGGAGATGTAACAATTGGGTTGGAAGCTGCAATATCAGATCTAGAAGATAAATTAGGGATAGATAATCTAGACTGGGCAGAATTTATGGCTACAAGTAGTGCTGCCGGTGGTTTAAAGATGACAGTTCACGGCTTAGTTAAGGATATGACTGTTAAAGCAGCGGAAGAAGCTGCCTTAGGCGCCGGTGCAGTAATAAAAATGGTAACAGCTGGCAATCTAAGAGATTCGAAGCTGGAGGAAGTACTTGAGATCAAACCCAATATTATTCTTTTAGCAGGTGGAGTAGATTATGGGGAAGAAGAAGTTATATTAAATAATGCTAAGAAATTAAGTTCTCTTAATCTCGATGTACCTTTTATCTATGCTGGTAATAAAGTTCTCCAGAAAGAAATTAAAGATATCTTCAATAAAAAGGGTAAAAATATTATTATCGCTGAAAATGTGTACCCAGAAATTGACAGGCTTAATATTGAAGAAACAAGAAGTATAATCCATGATGTATTTGCAGAACATATCGTTAGGGCCCCAGGGATGTCTAATATAAAACCAATGCTTTCAATTGATATGATGCCAACTCCAGGTGCTGTGATGAAAGCTTCCCAGCTCTTAAAAGGAGAGATAGGAAACTTAGTTACAATTGATGTAGGTGGTGCAACTACAGATGTTCATTCTGTTACTGAAGACTCATTAAATGTAAGAGAAATTCTAATGAATCCTGAACCCGAAGCTAAAAGAACTGTGGAAGGAGATTTGGGGGTATATCTCAATGCCTCACATGTTTATGATTTACTGGAAGATACTACTGACTTAGAAAAAAGGGAAGATTTGGCCCCGATTCCACGTGATAAAGAAGAAGAGGAATATATTTATCAACTGGCTAAAAAAGCGGCTTTAACCGCAATTGAAAGACATGCCGGTAAATATAGAAATTTTTATGGCCCAAGTGGCCGACAGACTGTAGCGGAAGGTAAAGACTTAACAGCCGTTAACTGGATTATTGGTACTGGGGGAGCTTTAACTAGGTTAGAAAACGGCGAGAAAATACTGGAAAATCTTAAAGATTTTAATAAAAGTGTTTTATTACCTCCAAAATCTGCCAGAGGACTTATTGATAAAAATTATATAATGGCTTCAATGGGATTAATGAGCAAAAAATATCCAAAAGCAGCTTTAAAATTATTAAAGAAAAGTATGAATTATAATAATTAGTTTTTAGGAAGGGAAGTGATCTGATGCCGATTAAAAGAGAAGATGATTTTGAAGAAAGGCGCGATCATCTTAAGGACTTATCAGATAAAGAATTAAAAGAAAAATTTTGGGAATTAACAGTAGAAATTGTAGATCCTTTAATTGATTTATCAAAAACACATACCTCTGCTTCTATAGAAAGGTCTGTTTTATTGAGAATGGGCTTCAATAGTATTGATGCTAAGGCTATTGTCAATCAGGTTATTAAGGCTGATCTATTAGGTAAAGGAGCAGGCCATGTTGTATATAAATTGGCCCAAAAAGAAGATAGAGAAATTAAAGAGGTAGGATTAGATATCGGTGATGAAAAGTATAGCAAAGAAGAGTTAAGAAGCATATTTAATGGGGGTGGAGAATAATGGATTTAAAACCAGATCAAAAAATTGATATAGAAGAAATTCTAGACGGTATAGAAGATTATCGCCCCCGCCGTAAAGGTTGGACCTGGAGAAAAAAGATTGAAAACCAAGAGATTGGATCTTTTGAATACAAGGAGATGTCAGAGGGGTTAGAAAATAGTGTTCCCTTACCTGCCTCAAGGAGTTTTGGCAATATAGATCCCCAACCTGAACCTGTAATTACAACCGAGATTGCTTCCGGTCGCTTTGAAGATGATATTAGAAGGATGCGGATGGCAGCCTGGCACGGAGCAGACCATATCATGGTTATTAGAACTGCAGGGCAAAGCCATTTCGATGGCTTAATTGAAGGTACCCCAGAAGGTGTTGGCGGGATCCCGATAACTAGAAAACAGATTAGAGCAACCCGTAAAGCCCTGGATTATATAGAGGATGAAGTTGGTAGACCAATAAATTTTCATTCCTATGTAAGTGGAGTAGCTGGTTCTGAAATAGCAGTCCTTTTTGTTGAAGAAGGGGTTAATGGTGCCCATCAGGACCCACAGTATAATGTTCTTTATAGAGATGTAAACATGTATAGATCATTTGTAGATGCAGCTGTAGCTAAAAAAATAATGTCTAGTACAGGTATGCTACAAATTGATGGAGCTCATAATGCAAATGCTACAGCCCGACAGGCCTGGAAAGTTATGCCCGAACTCTTTGTTCAACACGCCATAAATTCCATGTTTTCTGTCAAAGCTGGGATGCCAAAGGATAAGATTTCACTTTCAACTGTTCCACCAGTAGCAGCACCAGCACCAGATATAAGAATGAATTTGCCTTATGCAATTGCTTTAAGAGATCTATTTGATGAATTTAAATTTAGAGCTCAACAGAACACCAAATATATAGAGTCTTCTGTTAGAGAAGCAACGGTTACCCATACCTTGAATCTCTTACTCTCTGAATTGACTTCTGCTGATTTACAGAGTACAATCACACCTGATGAAGGTAGAAATGTACCCTGGCATCACTATAATGTGCAGGCGGTTGATACTGCCAAACAAGCTTTTGCAGGCATGGATGGATTAAAAGATTTAATTGAACTTAAAACTGAAGAAGGTTATCTAAAAGAACAGTCCCGAGAACTTAAAGAAAGAGCAGTACTTTTCATGGAAGAAATACTGGAAGTAGGCGGCTACTTTAAAGCTGTTTCAGAAGGATTTTTTGTGGATTCCGGTAAATATCCAGAAAGAAATGGTGATGGTATAGTTAGAGAGCGAGACGGTGGAGTAGCAGCAGATTCGATTGTTCCCCGTGATGATGACTATATGGCACCGGTTTGTGACCACTTCGGTGCGAACAACTTACCCGAAGATTTAGACAAGCCCTGTGATCTAATCGGGGGTTGTACACTTCATCATCCTGAGAAGATCGATTTTATAGATGAATTAGATCCGGAAGATAATGTAGAAAAAAGACTTGAGAAAAACGAAAAATATCGAAAAGGAAGTGAGGTAAAGCCTGAAGTACAGTGGCTAGGAGACGGCTGGGTAAATGTTACGATGTTTTTACCTGAAAGCAAAAAAGTTGCTGAGTTTGCTGCCTTAGAAATTGCTAAAAAGATGAACTTACAGAATCCGGAAGTTATTCATAAAGAAGTCATGCAGCCGGCTGAAGGTACTGTTTGTGAAGTTAAGGGAAGAGTAGATTTTTCTATTGATGTAGATGAATTAGAAATTCCCGAGGAAGAAGAGACTTTACCCTTTGAAGAAATAAGAGGATTTGTTGATGATAATCCAGTTAATGTAGTTGCTGCTACAGTTGGAAAAGATGAACACTCTGTAGGTATGAGAGAAATTATTGATATCAAACACGGTGGCATTGAAAAATATGGTATCGATGTTACTTACCTCGGTACTTCGGTTCCAATTTCTAAAGTAGTAGATGCAGCCATTGAAACCAATGCAGATGCAATGTTAATTAGTACGATAATTTCTCATAACGAAATTCATAGAACTAATATGAAAAAGCTCAATGACCTCTGTGTAGAGAAGGGTATTAGAGATAAAGTTATTTTAATTGCCGGCGGTACTCAGGTAAATAACGAAATGGCTGTTAAAGCCGGACTAGATGCTGGTTATGGTCGCGGGACCCATGGAGATGATGTGGCAACTTTCTTAGTAAAAACATTAAGAGGGGACTACGATGAAGAATAATAAACTTACAAGACCGGTCTGGGTAGAAGTAAACTTGGAAAATATAAAATTTA
The DNA here is from genome assembly GCA_046482435.1 of Halanaerobiales bacterium. GTDB lineage: Bacteria > Bacillota > Halanaerobiia > Halanaerobiales > M55B127 > M55B127. The sequence goes on along the minus strand of JAWOEZ010000049.1, from coordinate 5,459 downwards.
ATATTAACCAGGTTAAAAATAATATACCAGAGGAGACCCTTGTTATGGCAGTTGTTAAGGCTGATGCCTATGGGCATGGTGTCCTACAGGTAGCCCAAGCAGCTGTGGAAGCAGGGTCTGATCGGTTAGCTGTAGCCTTACCGGAAGAAGGTAGAGAGTTAAGAAATGCTGATTTTAAACTGCCTATTCAAATTTTGGGTGAAGTTCTGCCCGAACAGGTATCTTTATTAGTTGATTGGGATCTGATACCGACTATTTCTAAAATGGAAACAGTAAAAAAATTAGATCAATTAGCGGCAGAAAAAGGTGTAGTAAAGAAAGTCCATGTAAAAGTGGATACCGGGATGGGAAGAATTGGTGTTTTTCCAGATGATGCTGTACAATTTATTAAAAAGGTTAAGTCTTTTGATAATATTGAAGTTGAAGGACTAATGACCCATTTTGCTAAAGCAGATCAAGCAGATAAAGGAGATACCTATGACCAGTGGGAGAAGTTCCAGATGGTTATAGATAAACTTAAAGAAGAAAATATAGAAATACCAATTAAGCAAGCAGCTAATAGTGCTACAATTATAGATCTTCCTCAGTTGTCTTTAAATATGGTTAGACCGGGGATAATGATGTATGGACTGCGGCCTTCTCATCAAGTAGACCAGGACTTCAAGTTAAAACCAGCCCTAAGCTGGAAGGCAAAGATAGTCTATCTTAAGGAAGTACCTCCCGGGACCGGGATAAGTTATGGAGCTACTTATATTACAAATAAAAAGGCAAAAATAGCTACAATTCCAATGGGGTATGCCGATGGTTACTCGAGACTTCTATCAAATAAAGGAGAGGTTTTGATTAACGGTCAGAGAGCTCCAATCAGAGGAAGAGTATGTATGGATCAGTTTATGGTAGATGTTAGTCATATAGATAATGTTAAAGTAGGAGATGAAGTAGTCTTAATTGGTACCCAAGGAGATAAGGAAGTATCTGCTACCGAAATGGCAGATATAATTGGTACAATAAATTATGAAATCACCTGTGATATTACAAAAAGAGTACCTAGAATTTATATAAAAAAGTAAGATATAAAGAAAAGGAGGTGGGTTTACCCATCTCCTTCTACTGTAAAATCACTTATTTATTATTATTTTTGAAAAAATCCTTAAAGTTTCTATCACCTGTTACTTCTTTCTTTGTCTGATTAAAGAAGTTTCTAAAATCTCTAGTACCATGATCTAACATTTATAATTCACTCCTTTATATTTTTGTTTTATTATCAAAATAATACAGGTAAATAATTGAGCAAAATAGTAAGTATTTAACAAGTAATATTTTTTCGGAGAAAAAAATGAATATAAGAAATACCAACCAAGATGAGTTAGATTTTGTAATTAAACTGGAGAGTTCTCGTGAAAATAGAAAAAATGTTTTTCAGTGGAGTGGAAAAAACATGAAGAAATTATAGATAATTTAGATACCGAACATTTAATAATTGAAGATAAAAACAGAAGTAAAATTGGTTATGCTATAATTGCAGGCTTGCAGATTGATTATAAAAGTATTGAATTAAGAAGAATTGTTCTTGATAAAAAGAATCAAGGTTATGGAACTGAATTTTTGAATTTAATGAAATAATATACATTTTATAATAATAAATACATAATAATGGTTGTTATGTCAATTTTAGAAGCTGAGTACTTTGAAGAAACAGAGAAATAATTCTCTTAAGTTATTGCATTTGTTATAAATATATATTATAATTATAAAAAATATAATCATTAGAAATAGTTGATTGGGAATAGTAAATTATATTTCTTTTATAGAAAGTTAATGGTTGCTGGAAATTAACAAGGAATATGATTGAATCCACCCATGATAGGCAGGGGGAACTTAAGTAACTCTGCTCGGTATAGACCGTTATCCTAATAAGTGGACCATAATGGTTAATAAGGGTGGCACCACGGGTATCATACTCTCGTCCCTAGTTTCAGGGAATGAGGGTATTTTTTATTTTTATATAACTTTTTATTATTAAAATCAAAAGTAGGGAGGAATAAAAATGCTAGATCGTAAGTTTATAAGAGAAAATATTGAGAAAGTCGAAAAAGCTTTAAAAAACAGGCAGTTGGAAAGTCCGCTCGATAGATTTGAAGAGTTAGAAGAAAAAAGAAGAGACTTATTATATGAGAATGAAAAGTTGCGACATAAAAGAAATGTAAACTCCGATAAAATTGGTGAGCTAAAAAGAGAGGGTAAAGATGCCAGCCATATAATTAAAGAGATGAGGGAAGTATCTGATAAGATAAAGGAATATGACGAAGAGTTAGAAGAAGTTGAAAACGAATTAGATCAGATATTATTAAAGATTCCTAATGTACCTCATGAATCTGTACCAGTAGGTACTGATGAAGAAGATAACCGGATAGTAAAAAAATGGGGCCAACCCCGGGAGTTCGATTTTGAATATAAAGCGCATTGGGATTTAGGAGAAGATCTTGATATCTTAGACTTTGAAAAAGGAAGTAAGGTGACGGGCGCTCGTTTTACTTTTATGAAAAATGCAGGAGCCCTGCTTGAAAGAAGTTTAATCAACTTCTTTATTGATGTAAACACGAAGGACCATGATTATACTGAAGTTTTTCCTCCCTTTATAGCTAACGCGGAAAGTATGACTGGGACAGGACAACTTCCTAAGTTTGAAGAGGATATGTTCAAATTAGAAGGGTTACCCTATTATCTAATTCCTACTGCAGAAGTACCAGTAACTAATATGTATAGAGAAGAAATATTAGATAAAGAAGAATTACCTATTTATCATACAGCCTATAGTGCTTGTTTTAGAGCCGAGGCAGGTGCACATGGTAGAGATACAAGAGGTATCATTAGGCAGCATCAGTTTAATAAAGTTGAAATGGTTAAGTTTGTAGAACCTGAAACTTCTTATCAAGAACTTGAAAAGATAACAGCAGATGCTGAAGAAATACTTCAAAAATTAGAGCTGCCGTATAGAAAAGTAACTCTTTGTACAGGAGATTTAACTTTCTCTTCTGCTAAAACTTATGATCTTGAAGTATGGATTCCAGCCTATGAGACATATCGTGAAATTTCTAGCTGCAGTAATTTTGAAGATTTCCAAGCTAGAAGGGCTGGAATTAGATATAGGCCTGAACCCGATGCTAGCACTAAATATGTGCATACCTTAAATGGTTCTGGCTTAGCTGTAGGAAGAACTGTAGCAGCTATTTTAGAAAACTATCAAAATGAAGATGGTACAGTGGTAGTTCCAGAAGTCCTGAGGCCTTACATGGGTATAGATCTAATAAAATAAAAAAGCAAAATGAATTCACCATATACCTTGACATCACAGTTATATTATAGTAAAATTTAAGATGTGCCAAAAATGGAGAGATGTCCGAATTGGCTAAGGAGCCGGACTTGAAATCCGGTGAAGCCGAAAGGTGTCGGGGTTCGAGTCCCCGTCTCTCCGCCATTGATATGAATGGAGCCCTGAGGTTTCATCAAATTATAAAAAAGAATAAAAATAAGCGTTTGTGTTCCTAAATAGTGCCCAAATTTCAGAATTAATTTTCTGGATTTGGGATTTTTTATTTCTAATTAAAAATTGTACTTATCTTTTTTGATCTACTATATTTAATATATAATATGTGTTTGGTTCAAATTATTAAGGGGAGAAGATTTATCTGCAAAGCAGTTATGAACAAATGATAAAAATCTTGATATTAGGAATAGATAAGAATATAATTATTATAGAGTGGAATAAGGAAAATATATATAGGGGTGGTATAGATGAGGATTTTTGGGCCGGTACCTTCCAGAAGGTTGGGGCGTAGTTTGGGCATCAACAATGTTAGACCAAAAACCTGCAGTTATTCATGTATATACTGTCAGTTAGGCAGGACAGATTTTTTACAATTAAAGAGAGAGGAATTTTATAAAACAGAAGAAGTAGTAAAAGAAATAGAACAGGAATTAGACGATCTTGCAGAAAACGGAGAAAAAATTGATTATCTTACCTTTGTAGCTGACGGCGAACCAACTTTAGATAGAAATTTAGGTAAAACCATAAATGCTATAAAAAAATTTGGTGTAAAAACAGCTGTTCTTAGTAACGCCTCCTTAGTTTCGGATAAACAGGTGAGAGAAGAACTGAAAAACGCAGACTGGGTTTCATTAAAGTGTGATGCTGTCAGTGAGGAGACCTGGAGTAAGATTAATAGACCGCATGGCAGATTAGATCTAAAAAAAATTCATCAGGGAATGAAAAAATTTTCTGAGGAGTATGACAATGAACTTGTAACTGAAACCATGCTCATTGAGGGGGTTAATGATAATAAAGAAGACTTAGAAAAGAATGCTGATTTTATTGTTTGGTTGAATGCTTCTAAGTCATATATTTCTGTGCCCACCCGACCTCCTGCCGAAGAGTATGTTAAAATACCACCACCCCAAAAAATTAATATGGCAGTACAAATTTACAAAGAAAGAAATATAAAAACTGAATATCTTATAGGTTATGAAGGCAATAAGTTTTCCAGTACAGGCAATATTAAAAAAGATATGCTTAATATTACGGCAGTGCACCCTCTAAAAGAAGAAGCGGTAAAGGAGTTACTTAAAAAATGTCATGCCGACTGGAGCCAAATAGAAGAACTTATTGAAAACGATCAAATTGTAGAGGCGGAATATAATGAAGCGAAGTATTATTTGCGTAATAAGTAATAGAACGTTTGAATGATTAATTAGGTTAAAAGTTGAGAGTTGATATATTTTTAATTAACTGTGTTATCTTAATAATCAACTAAAATAATTTGTTTTAAAAACCAAATTTTTAAAAGGAGGGTTTTCTTATGGCTAATAATAGAGGTAGAGGGAATCAAGGTAAAAGAAGAGGTCTGGGACCGCAAGGTATGTGTGTTTGTCCTGAATGTGGGGAAGAGGTTCCACATGAAAGAGGGGTGCCCTGTTTTGAAAAGACATGTCCAGAATGTGAGGCAAAAATGACTCGGAAATAAAAAGACGAATTTCAGAAATATGCTGATACAAAGAATAGAAATGAAATTATTGTATAGTCGGGTATTTATTTTTAAACCAAAGAGGTAATTGAATCCATTAGTATTCTTAAATTATAAAAAAAGAAAATAAGTATCTTTATTCGATAGTAATCCCAAATTCTAGAATTAGCTTCTTGGATTTGGGATTTTTTTGCGAAAAATAATTAAGCATGTTATAATATAATTTAGTAAATACTTAAATAAATACCAAGCCAACATAAAATTCTAAATTAAAGGGAGGCAAATAATTATGTGTGAAAAAAGATGTGAACATCCAGGCATATTAAATGGTAAAGAGCCTGGTGAATGTAGTGGTGTTCAAATAAGAGAATGTCATGGTGAAGAAGCGGTTACAAAAGGACAGGAGGATAAATAACTAATATTTATATATTCCAGGGA
>JAWOEZ010000021.1:0-2554 GCA_046482435.1 Halanaerobiales bacterium | reverse complement strand
GAATTTTGAACCATTATTATTCTAAAAAAATAAAAGCCAGCTAAATTAATAGCTGGCTACTGTCCAAACTTAAAATGACTAAATTACTTACTAGAATCATCTTTTAACTGAATTATTTTCTGATAAACTTCTTCTGCATTTTCTCCCATATTAAAAATAGAATACTCTTCTGCCATCTTCCTGGAATTATTAGTTAATTTATCCTGAAGACTTTTATCTGATAAAATTTTCTCTACTTTTTTAGCCCAATTTTCTACTTCTTCATCAGTCTTATAACCGTTATAATCATTTTTTATGACATCATCAATCCCGCTAGAGCGAACAGCAACTACCGGTGTATATCCTGCCATGGCCTCCAGAATAACCATTCCCTGAGTTTCAGTTGTAGAAGCAAAGACAAATAAATCTGAAGCCAAATAATATTTACTCATTTCTCTAAAGTCAACTGTACCTATCAACTCTATATTCCCTTTTAAGTCATTTTTATCAATATATTCCTGAATATTTTCTTTTTCAGATCCATCACCAACAATTATCAATTTAAAGTCCAGATTACTATTATCCCGCAAATATTTAATCCCTTTCAACAAAAAGTACAGGTTTTTCTCTTTGGAAAGTCGAGAAACTGTTATTAATAAATGTTCATGGCCTTCTCCATATTTTTCCTTTATCTCCTGGACTTCATTTTCAGGACAATCATATTCCTTTAAATTTACACCTGTTGGCATTACTTTAATATATCGACTTACACCTACATTCCTTAAATAGTTTTTAGTTGATTCAGTAGGAGCAAATACTGCATCGGCTTTATTTGCAAAATTTCTAACCAAAAAATGTGAAAAACGATTGGCAAAAAATTTACGGGCAAATAATATATTAGGAACATAATGAGCATACTTTTCAAGACGTGTGTGATAGGTAAAGACTAATGGAATATCATTTTTTTCAGCTAATTTCCTGCCCTTCGTTCCCAGCCAAAAAGGATGATGACAGTGTACTACATCAAAATCTTCAGCTTCAAACTTCTTTCTTATTTGTGGCGAAAAAATATTTGTAACTGAAAATTCCAAACCATATTTTTTATAATAATAAAGAGAACTACAGCGAATAATATCATCCTCTTCAACTTCTACATCCGAAGTTTTCCCATACTCCGGGGCAAATATCTTAACCTCATGACCCTGAGATTGCAAAGCTTTAGACAACCTTTTAATAGATATTGGCACCCCGCCAATGACAGGAAAATAATTATTAGTAAACATCGCTATTTTTAACTTCTTATTAGCTGATTCTATATCAGAATAAGCAAAATTTCGATAATAGTCAATTTCTTTATTAATTTCCCGATACAGAATATTAACAACTGCCAGAACTATCAAGAGGATAATCATAATATTAAGGTAATTAGTATAAATAAATGATTGCAATATAACCCAGAAATTTTCTAAAACCTTGGATACTGTTCCTGGACTATTCTCTAACTTCTTTAAATTATAATCTATACCCTCTGAATTAACTTCCACTTCCAAATAATGATAAAAGCTGTTCTCATTATCTATTACCAGGTCTCCACCGGCTCCACCGCTAATAAAATACTCTACCCCTGAAATATTTGTCCTATTATAAATTTCTAAATTTGATGCAAAAACAGCGTCAACATCATATTCACTAAATAAATTCTGATAATATTTTCTTAAAGATTCAGATTCCATATATTTAATCTCATCATCAATTAAATAATCAGGGTCAACTTCCACTGGTGGACGATTCATTACAACAAACCGGTGCTGATAATTTTCCGCTTGCCTTAATTCTCTCTCTAACCAGTTATTTTGCCAGTCTATATTAGTATTCCCGGTAGTATCTAAGAAAATAAAGTAACTATCTCCGAATTCAAATGAATAATAAAAGGGACCAAAATATTTATAAAAGTTCTGATGCCCATCATCCTCCATCTCATTAACACCAACTGCAGAAATAAATGGAATCTGCATTTTTCTTAAAGTTCGGTAAAAAACCCGATATTTAGCTTCATCACCATCAACAAGGTTATTGCCTGTAGACAAAATAAAGTCCATTTCTTCTGAATTTAAATCAGGCAGAACCCGATTATCAAATATAGCAATCGAATTTTTAATATTACCTACTACTGAAAAAGTATATTCATTCTCATCAAGCTTTTCTTTTATTTCATTAATAGATTTAATATTAACAGCATTAAAATCCTGAATAGAATAAGGAGCATAAATTCTATAAGAGACTAAAACCACAATAACTATAATCAAAATTAATAACCAGTTTTTACCCTTATTCTTCATCTAAGGAATCCCCTTTTAGTATTAATCTGGAAAAGACAAAAACACCAATTATCATCCCGATATATTTAGTAAAGAACCGCCAGTAAAAAATCAAAGGAAACACATCATTTTTAGATACAATCTGTCTGAATAAAAGGGAGTATCCTCCCTCTGCCACTCCTGAAGCTCCAGGTGTTGGAGCAAAGTACATTAAAAAAACAACAACTACCTGCAAGGTAATTATATGAAGAAAGGAA
>JAWOEZ010000087.1:0-3106 GCA_046482435.1 Halanaerobiales bacterium | reverse complement strand
TCTTTATCATTAAAAGTTACCATGGGATGGACCTCTCCTAAATCTACTGCCAATATTTTTTATTATCATCATCAAGTTGAGGATTACTTGCTTTACCTTTAGATTTTAAAAGAGACTTGAGATTATTATAATATTGCTGTACTATTCCTCGTCTGGTTTGAGAGTGTAGTTCAAACTGACCAGCATAAAATTTTATAAGTTTCTCCATATTATTTTCAGAGAGTTAGATATCTTTATTTTGTTTTAGTTTAAAGATAGTAGAGACAGTTTTAGAATAGATCCGGCCGCTTAATCTAGATATTTTTAAAGCTGGGACTAAATTATTTGATAAGGCTTTATAATTGCTTTTGAAGGACATAATCAATTCCAAGATTAATATTTAATTAATTTTAAAGCAGCCAACTCATCCCCGCCCTTGTTCAAGAGCGAGGTTTTCTTGGCTATAAATTAGGTAAGGTATTGAATTAAAAATAGAGAAAAACATAAAAGAGAGTTTTAAAACTAAAAGATATAAAAAAAATTTAGACAATTTAAGATCGTCCCAAAGCAAGTAGAACGAGGGTTGAAGTATATAACTATGATGTTGATTAATATCTACCTAGAAAAATATCTAATTTCAAGACATCCAAGCAGTTATTTTAAGATGCTAACGGGATTCTTGGGAAAAACCGGGCAGTAAACCTTGCAATCTAAATTTGTTCTAAAATGGTAATTAGCTCTTGACAAATAGCCTAAAATATATTACTATAAACAAGTGTTGAAACGTTGATATATTAATGTTGATAATGTTTTTTATTTTTTTAAAAAAGAATATATTGGAGGGGTGCCCGAGTGGCTAAAGGGAGCAGACTGTAAATCTGCCGGCGATGCCTACAGAGGTTCAAATCCTCTCCCCTCCACCATTATATAATTGTTAACCATGCGGAAGTAGCTCAGCTGGTAGAGCATCTCGTTGCCAACGAGAAGGTCGCGGGTTCGAGTCCCGTTTTCCGCTCCATTTTTTTATATAAAATAGTGTGAATATTGAAAATATTTAAGAGCTATAATTTGTGATGGGGTGTAAAGATGTGTATTAGATATCAAAAAGGTAAAAATGAGTACAAAAATTGGATTATAAGTGAAAGTGAATTTAAAGTTGAAAACCAACACAAATTTGAAACCATCTTTAGTTTAGGTAATGGATATATGGGGGCGAGGGCTTTTTTAGAAGAAACTTATCCTGATGAAAGAAGCGGATTTTATATTTCTGGTATATTTGATAAATATCCAGGTGAAGTTACAGAAATGCCTAATTTACCGGATTGGATTGTAACTGAAATATATATAAACGGCGAAAAATTTAATATGTATAAGGGAAAAGTTTATCAATATAGCCGATATCTAAATTTAAAAGAAGGTATTCTAGTTCGTGATTTTATATGGGAAAATGATAAAGGTGAGATGCTGAAATTTAGTTTTGAAAGAATTATTTCAATGACAAATCGCCATACTGCTTTAGCAAGAATCAATATAGAACCAATAAATTTTTCAGGAGAAATTAAGATTATATCAGGTATTAATGGAAGAGTTTCTAATAGTGGTACACAACATCTTAAAGAAGGAGTAAAAAGACTTATTGAAGACGATATAGTATATATTCCGGAAACCCAACAATTTGAAGTTAAATTATATTTTGGACTTAATCATAATATCTTAGTAAATGGAAGCCCTCCTGATATTGAAAAAGATTTTATTGCGGGAAGAAGAATATTAAAAAGATCGTTTAAATTCCATACAGATAAAAAAGATAGTATTGAGATAAACAAGTATTTAAGTGTTTATAGTAGTAGAGATAAAGAAATTGATGACAACAACCTGGAGACAAAAACATTAAATAATTTAGATAAGATAAAAACTAAAGGCTATACTAAGTTAAAAACAGAACATATAGATAAATGGAGTTCTATCTGGAATGATATTGATGTTAAAATTTCAGGAAGTGATTATGATCAGTTAGCTATCAGATTTGCTCTATTTCACCTTATTCAGATGACTCCTGACCATGATGATAGAATAAGTATTGCTGCCAAAGGTTTAAGTGGTGAGGGATATAAAGGCCATGTTTTTTGGGATACAGAAATTTTTATTTTACCTTTCTATATCTATAATTATCCAAAAACAGCTAGAGGGTTATTAAAATATAGATATAAGACCCTGGATGGAGCTCGTAAAAAGGCTAAAGAAAAGGGATATAACGGTGCTATGTTTGCCTGGGAGAGTGCTAGAACAGGTAAAGAAACTACACCTAAATATGGTTCTGTTGATATCTTGACGGGAGAAGAGATAAGAATATGGTGTGGAGAAATCGAACAACATATAACTGTTGATATTCAATATGCTATAGAGCAATATTTTAAAGTTACAAATGATTTTGAATTTATGAAAGACTATGGATTTGAAATATTTTTTGAGGGCGCCAGGTTCTGGTCTGCAAGATTAGAGTACAATGAGAAAAGAGATTGTTATGAGATAAATAATGTAATGGGTCCTGATGAATATAAAGAACATATTGATAATAATGCTTTTATAAATCATATGGTGTACTGGCAGTTTGAGAAGGCATTAGAATATATTGAAAATCTAAAAAAGAAACATCCCGATTTTTATAACGAATTAAAAACAAGAATAAATCTGAGTAAAAAAGAGATTCGAGAATGGAAAGATAAAAAGAAGAAAATATATTATCCGCAGACTGAAGAGAAGAATATAATCCTGCAATACGAAGGTTATCAAAAGTTACCGGAGATCGATTTAGAAAAGTACAAAAACGGTAAGGTTGGAGAAATATTTGATGATTTCGGATGGGAGCAGATAATAAATTCTAAAGTATCCAAACAAGCTGATGTGGTAATGCTTACCTATCTATTAGAAGATAAGTTCGAGGAAGAAGTAATAGAAGATAATTATGATTTTTATGAACCTTTAACCTTACATGATTCTTCCTTAAGCCCTGCTATACATGCTGCAGTTGCAAGTAGGTTGGGTAAAGTAGAAAAAGCCTATAACTTATTTCAAAGAGCAGCCCGAATTGATTTAGGTAAAAACATGCATAGTAGTGATGAAGGAT
>JAWOEZ010000062.1:0-22791 GCA_046482435.1 Halanaerobiales bacterium | reverse complement strand
TTATAATCTTTAATAGACTTAAAATAAGATTTCCAATTGTCTGATAGAATTTTTAAAGTTTCTTGGGCTGTTTGTGATGGTAGTTTTTTATACCAAAAGTGCTTTTTTAGTTTTTTCTTTTGCTTATACCAATCAGGGAAATCTTTATTACTATTTTTAGAGTAATTTTTTCGTTCATAGTTTCCTACATTATATAACCTTGCACTTGCATAACCTAGACAGCCGAGTATAATCTGTTGATTCTTGTTTGGTTTTAGAATAAAATTTTCTGCTAACTTCATCCGTCTGTTACCTCCTTTCTTATTGTAATTTAAAGTATTAATTATCTTTTTGGTTTTTAATATACTGTTTAGCCATTTTAACTATATAACTAGGAGAAATTTTATGATGGGCTGTTGCAAATAAATGAACATGATCGGACATTATTTCCATTGTTTCAATAATAAACTCTTTGTCTTCAGCTACTTGGTATAAAATTTCTTTAAGTCTAGATTCGATTTTATCTTTAAAAACCCGTTTGCGGTATTTGGTTGTAAAAATAATATGATATCCAACATTATAAACACAAGTTCTAGCATGAACCAAATTATTTTTATTACTCATAACTTACCACCTTTCTTACACATAGTGTATCAATAGTAAGTTATAAAGTAAAATATAACAATTTTTTTCGGTGTTACATATGGTATCAATAGATTAAAACCGAGCAAATTCATCACCCATTTAAAAAAGGGTGGGGTCTTTGCTCTTTCTTCCTAAAATTAAAAGATGGAAATAATCTTTTCTAGCCAACTTTAACCTCTTGATACCTGACTTTAATACTATAAAAATAAACAACATAAATGAAGCTAACAAGAACCTGTAAGAAGCGAATAGCATTTTAATAAATGCCCCACTATTTTCAATCTCTAAAATAGAGTAACTTACCTTTAAAGAAGGGAAAGCACTCCCCCATAAAATACAAGCGAAAATAGCTAAAATAACAACAGTATATTTATTAGTAAAAATATTAAATTTTAATTCATCCATCTTATGTCGCCTCACTTGCTATTTCTTTTTTATTATTCCGATTAGTATTAATTGCTTTAAATATACCATATAATATTAATATTCCCCCTACTATTGTTGCACCTGTTAAGGTCTCACCTAATATTATCAAAGCAAGGATCGTTGTTATGATAGGTTCCCCTAAAATAGCTAACGATACAATTGTAGCAGGTACATAACGAATTGATAAATTCAAAATAGAATGCCCAAACAAAGTCGGTCCCAATGCTAAAAGTAGTATATAAAAATAATTTATATTGCTATAACCTGTAAATGAACCACCGTAAATTAATACAAATATGAATAAAAAGAAAGCACAGTATGTATATACAATATAAATATATGGAATATATTTTATTTTTTTACGAAAACTCCTGCCTAAAAATAGGTAACAAGCAGCTAAAAAAGCTGCTAAAATTGCTAACATGTCACCATAAAATCTTGTTAAAATAAGATGGAAATCCGAATAACTAATTATTATACTACCAAGTAAGGCAAATATTACACCTGTAATCGCACCTTTTCTAATATCTTCTTTCGCAAATAAATATTCCAATAATAGAGTAAATAAAGGTTGTATTGCTATAAATATTACTGCATTAGCCACATTTGTTAATTGTACAGCAGATATCCACGCATAAAAATGTAAGGCAAGTAAAAAACCGACTATGGCTGGCCTTATATCAAGAAAATATTTTAATGAATCTCTGTATTTATAGAAAAAATATGGTGTTAAAAATATTGAAGTTAAAAAAACCCTATAAAAAGCGATGATCAAAGCTGGTGCTGTAATTACTTTTATAATAATCCCAGAAAATGATATTATAAAAACTCCTGTGGCCAGTATAATATATATTTTTTTGTCATTTTCACTTAAACTCTTCATTAATTTAACTCCTAGTTAGTTTTGAGATAGTCATTATCTTCGTTTAAGAAAACTTCTTTTTCTTTATGTTTGAATGCAATACTCTTGCCTTCCAATAATTCATATTCGATAAAATCTTCTCTAACATGGACTTCTAATAAAGAACCTCTATACTTAATTTTAAACCGATACCCATCCCATTGGGAAGGCAAATAAGGATCAAATCTTAACTTTCCATTATAATTACGCATTCCTGCAAAACCTTGGACTAATACCATCCAATTACTTCCCATACAAGCGGTATGAAGACCTTGATAGGCATTTTCATTATAATCATCAAGATCTAATCTAGCAGTCTGAATAAAATAGTCATAAGCGTCATCATAATATCCAATTTCAGAAGCCATTATACTATGGATAGATGGGGATAAAGAAGAATCATGAGTAGTTTTAGGTTCATAATAATCATAGTTCTTTCTTTTCTGTTCGAGACTAAAGTTATCTCCCATAAATAACATCAAAAGTATAACATCGGCCTGTTTTAATATTTTATATCTCCAGATTGTAAGTGGATGCCAATTTTGCACTAAAGGTAATTCCTTTGTAGGTATTGACTCAATATCAATATCTTCTTTATAAATAAAAGAAGCATCTTGAGGATTAATACCTAAGTTTTCATTATATGGTAAAAACATATTTTCCGCTGCTTTTTTCCATTCTTCAATTTCTTCTTTAGATAGTTCAATGTTCTCCAGAATTTCATTTAATCTTTTAGAATCCTCATCTTTCAATTTATTATAAATATTTACTGCATATTCTAAATTGAACTTTGCCATATAATTAGTGTAACAATTATTATTTACGGCTGGTTTATATTCATCTGGGCCACAAACTTCATTTATGCAAAACTTATTATCTTTAAGTTTTTCGAAATGACCCAAGCTCACCCACATCCGGGCAGTCTCAAATAGTATCTCTGCTCCTTTATTATATAGAAATTCATAATCCTCTGTAGCATTTATATATTTATTAATAGCAAAAGCTATATCAGCATTTATGTGGTACTGTACAGTGGAACCAAGGAAATTACCCGATGCCTCTTTACCATTAATCGTTCTCCAGGGGAATAAGGCCCCGTCTAATTTCATTCGGCCAGCGTTATTTCGGGCCTCATCCAATATTTTATATCTAAAATTTAAAAGTTCGCGGGCAATCTCAGGATGACTATAGTTGAAAAAGGGAATTATGTAAGTTTCTGTATCCCAAAAATAATGTCCTTCATAGTATTCACCCGTTAATCCTTTAGCAGCAATATTAGTTTTACCATTTTTCCCTGTAGATTGTAATATTTGCAGGGCATTGTATCTGAAAGCTTGTTGTAACCCTAAGTCACCTTCAATTTTAACATCAGAATACTTCCAGTATTCTTCAAGATATTCCTGCTGCTTTCTTTTTAAATATTCAAAACCCTTTCCATTTATTTTTGAGATTTCTCTAAAACAATTATCCAATATTTTATCTTGATCAACATCTCGAGATGTATAAAAGGCAGCAAACTTTTCTAAAGTATATTCCTCCCCTTCAATACCATTTATATTAAATTCTTCTTTAATTTCTTCTTTATTAATTACTTTATTTAAGGTTATATATTCATCTTTTACCCCTTCAATATTATTGAAAATACAACCCCCGACAGAAATATTTGAATTATTTGTTTCCATTAATAAATAAGGGCAAGAATTTTCTATACCTTTTTGTTTTAAAAAAAGAGACTTCTTATTTCTTAAATGATGATGATTTCTAACATTTCCACTAAAGCTACTGACTATTTTAAGATTACCATCAAAATTAAGTGGAGTTATACTATATTTAATTGCCCCCACATGTTCATTTTCAAATGAGATGATTCTTTCAATGTTAATTTTAACTTTTTTATTATGCTCTGTAGTCCATACCAAACTTCTTTTTAATAATCCATTTTTAAAATCCAGGGTTCTTTTATAATTATCAATTTTCCCCTCGATTAGATCAAATTTCTCTTGACCTATAAATAGATTAACCATTGTCCAATCCATTAAATTAATTATCGACTGGCATTTTTTCGGCTGTTTAGGAGCATATTCCCCGTAGATTATCTCTTCCTCTTCATAAATTCCATTAATATAAAATCCGGGAGTCGTTTTATTAGAAGGGCCAGTGAAATCTTCTTCCAAGGTTCCTCTTAAACCCATATAACCATTTCCTAGTGAAAATATTGTTTCATTATGATGATTATTTTCTAATTTAAATTCTTTTTCAGTTATATTCCAGGGTTCGTAATCATACAAGGGGGGCTTCTCACTTTTTAAACGATGATATGTTAGCATCCCAATAACTCCTTTCACACCTCATTTTTTAACATTTGAACCCCTTTGGGAATTACTTTTAGAATTGAATTCAAGCAATCTTTTACCAATTTGGGTTCACTGGGAAGATTAATTATTAAACTTTCTT
The DNA here is from genome assembly GCA_046482435.1 of Halanaerobiales bacterium. Taxonomy (GTDB): domain Bacteria; phylum Bacillota; class Halanaerobiia; order Halanaerobiales; family M55B127; genus M55B127. Next base: position 18,386 of record JAWOEZ010000062.1, on the reverse strand, counting down.
TGTTTATCCCTGCTCTCCCCCTAAAAATGCATGCTCCTGGTCTATATTCAGATACTACTCTTCTCATTTTTTCTGGAATTCCCTGGACCTCTTTTTCTATAACATCTTTGGTGGCTTCCGGTACCAGATCTTTTGGTGATAAACCAGCACCTCCACAGGTTAATATTAAATCTGCCTCTCGATTTACACTAAGATCAAAAAGTTCTTCTTTTATTTTTTCATATTTATTATCAATAGATTTAAAATATACTCTTTCACCTTCTATTTCAGAGGCTAAATTTTTGACTATAGTCCTTGACTTGTCTCCATTTGTTTCATTATAATTGTTATCTTTAATAGTAAGTAAGGCAACTTTTACCAAAAATTTTCACCCTTTCTAAAAATATTAACGATCCCACCCGCTGTTTTTCTGTGAAATCAATAAATAGGCAAAAAATGGGGCACCTAAAAGTGCTGTTATAATGCTGATTGGAATTTCGGCTCCTGTCAAAGACCTAGCTATATCATCCATTATTAATAAAAAACTTGCTCCCAACAGTCCTGAAGCAGGCACCATATAACGGTGGTCAGCTCCTACAATAAATCTTGAAATGTGGGGAACCACCAGCCCAACCCAACTCACTTGTCCAACTGTAGCTACTGATGAAGCAACCATTAAAGTACTAAAAAGTATCATTATTCTTCTAATCAGTTTTACGTTGATACCCATTGAAATAGCTTCTTCTTCACCCATGGACATAACATTTAAATACCAACGAATTAATATTAAAATTACGATCCCAATAATTATAAATGGGGCAGCAAATTTTAACTCATTCCAGCCCGTTCTGCTAAACCCTCCCATTAACCAGAAGACAATACCAGGTAACTTCTCATATGGATCTGCAACATATTTTAAAATAGAAATAAATGCATTAAAAAGAGAACCTACTACAATACCTGATAGTACCATCATCATGATCATATTTGTTTTACCTAATTTCGAAATAAAATAGGTCAAAAATACAGCTATTACACCGAAGACGAAAGCAAGAAAATATATTGTGGTAAATGATTGGAAAGAAAGGATCATTCCTAAAGCAGCTCCAAAACTGGCTCCGGCAGAAACCCCTAGAATATCAGGAGAAACAAGGGGATTTCTAAATGTACTCTGATAACTTGCACCAGCCACTGATAGGGCTGCTCCTACTCCCATAACTAACAATATACGGGGTAGACGAATCTGGAAGAATACAGTTTTTTCCATTTCATTAAGATTGAAACCATTTATAAATTTTAAAATAGGGATATTAAATCTACCGATAAATAAAGATATAAACATAACAATAATTGTAATGAGTCCAATTATTAAAACCTTCTTTTTATTGGCAGTCCGATCATTTAGATACTGCATATTGTACACCTTCCCTGTAGATCAAACACATTTCTTTTTTATAGTTTATATGATATTAAATTCATTTACAAATTTTTTCGGATTGCATGATAAACAATTTCCCTTATATGTAATTCTAAACTATCGATTATTCTCACATCTTTCGCTGCTATGAGATCTATTAAAGGAGAAAGTTCAGTACATCCCAATATTACTGAATCTACATCTTTAAACATCAGGTTGTCAATAATATTGTTAATATAATACCTTGAACCAGGATTAATATCATTACCTATAAGTTCATTAGTTATTATATCTGTTAATTCATCTATTTCCCTGTTGTCAGGAATAATTATTTCTTGACCATAAAAATTTTCTAGTTTATTTTTATAAAAACCGTCCTCAATTGTATATTTTGTAGCTAAAAGGCCGGGCCTTTTACACCATGATTTATTAAGCTTTTCACCCACTACATCAACTATATTAATAATTGGAATATTTATACTTGCATCGATCTCACCTATTATTCTATGTAATGTATTTGAAGGTACCACTAAAAAATCAGCACCCGCTTTTTCGATCTGGACTGCTTTTGGAGTCAATAATTCTGCAATTGATTCCCATTCCTCTTTTTCAAGCGCCTCCAAAATTTTTTCAAAATCAACAGAATGTAGAACAATTTCTGGATTTATTTGATTATTCCTTATTTTATTTATATAGTTATTTATTTTTTTATAATAAATTGATGTGGAATACCAACCTAATCCACCTAAAATACCAATCTTTTTCACTTTAATTGCCCCCTAAACGTACTTAAATTAACTGCATAGTTATCCTTTCTTGATTTCTCAGCAGCCAAGGCAACAAAATGACTTTCTAAAGCCGAAGATAAATTACTTTCATTTTTTGTATGACCTTTGTTTAAAAATTGTTCAAATGCAGCTATTAGTTTTTCATCTCCACCGGCATGGCCACCTTTAAACTCTATATTAATTGTTTTATTATCGGCCAAAAAAGGCCTAACTTCTATAATGCCTTTATCCAAATTTCCAATAATTTCACCATCTGTTCCAAAAATATTTATTTTTCTGGTCATTTCCTTAGAGAAGGCAGTTAAGGTAAAATGGGCACTTATACCATTTTCAAACTTCAATAATAGGGATTGCACATCTAATTGATCATTATCGCTTTTATAAACACATTTACCATAGTTACTTCTTCTTAAAGCTTCTATTCTTCCCTTATAACTTAAATCATCAGTGATCACAGAAACAGGCCAACCTTCTTCCTTTCTTAGATATATTTTTTTTGCTGAATAAGGACAATTTTTTTCGATTTTACAGTTAATACAGCGCTCTCCTGCATTAGCTGGACCATACTTTTTATCAAAGTAGTGTATAGAAGATTCGGAATAAACTCTTTTTATCTTACTTCCTAATAACCAATAAAGTATATCTAAATCATGGCAGCTTTTTGCCAAAATTATGGGTGCTCCAACCTTTTGATTTCTCCAATTACCTCTCACATAACTATGTGCATAGTGGAAAAATCCTATGTTTTCAATTAAATTAATAAACCTGACTTTCCCAATAGTATTTTCACTCATTAAATCCTTGATTTTATTAAAAAAAGTAGTATACCTTAGAACATGAGAAACCATTACTTTATTATTATAATCAATATATTCACTAGCCAATATGGTCAGTTCCTCAAACACATCTGAGATTGGTTTTTCACATAATACTTTATAACCTTTTTCTAAAGATTTTATAAGTGGTTTGAAATGCATTTTATCTCCTGTAGCTATAATAATAGCTTCTGCTAATCTATCTTCAAATAATAAATCCTCCCAGCTGTTGAATTGTTTCTTGGGAGGAATGTCATGAACTTGTGCAAATTCTTCTCTTCTAGCTTTTTGGGGTTCTGCAACCGCTGTAATTTTCAAATTTTCCTTTTTTTTAATGAGATTACCATAAACATCTTTGCCCCTATTGCCAGCCCCTAATACAGCAATTTTTTTAACCATTTTTAGTGGTTCCCCCTTACACCTTTATCTTTTTTAATATATTCTTTAGTTAAAATATTTCTCCTGCTTCTTTAATGACGAAAATGTCTAATATTTGTAAAATACATTGCTACTCCGAGTTCGTTTGCTCTTTTAATTACTTTCTCATCTCTGATAGAACCACCTGGTTGGATAATAGCTTTAATGCCAAGTTCAGCAGCCTTTTCAACAGCATCGGGGAAAGGAAAAAATGCATCAGATGCAACAACGGCCCCCTCTTGTCTTCCATTCGCCTTTCTACCTGCAATAATCATTGAATCTACTCTGCTCATTTGCCCCGCTCCAACACCCACTAATATTTCATTTTTAACCATTACAATCGCATTGGACTTAACATGTTTAACGGCCTTCCAGGCAAACAATAAATCTTCAAGGGAATAGTTATCAACTTTATTCCCAGTAACCAATTTAATATCCTGTTTTTTGACTAATTTTAAGTCCCTATCCTGGACCAATAATCCTCCGGTTACTTTTTTAAAATCATAGCCGGGTTTTTCATAATTATATCCTAATTCTCCAGTTTTGAGTATTCTTAAAGACTCCCAACGGTCATTTAAAATTTCAACTGCTTTATCAGAAAAATCAGGTGCTGTGATTACCTCAATAAATTTATCGCCGGCTACAATTTCCTCAGCTAAATTTTGATCCACTTTTCTATTTAAAGACACAATACTACCAAAGGCAGATAAAGGATCTCCTGCATAAGCATTTTGGAAAGCCTTTAAAATATTATTTGCAGATGCTAAACCACAGGGATTAGTGTGTTTGATTATTGCAGCAGTTGGCTTTTCAGAAAATTCTTTAACTAGTTCAATAGCACCATTTGTATCATTTATATTATTAAATGACATCTTTTTACCTTTTAGTTTAACCGAGTTTGCAATACAGTTTTCTTTTATATTTTTTCCCTTATAAAAAGCAGCTGATTGGTGAGGATTTTCTCCATATCTAAGGTCAGTACTCTTGTAGTATGGATTTAAATACACACTAGGGTATTCACTATTTCCTTCTATCTCATTAAATAAATATCCTTGTATTATAGAATCATATTCAGCGGTCTGATTAAAAGCTTTATAAGCCATTCTTTTTCTAAATTCATAATTTATTTGCTCTCCGTTAGAAATTTTTTTCTTGATTAAGTCATAATCATTGGAATCTACTACTACAAGGACATCCGGGAAATTTTTAGCAGCAGATCTAATCATGGTGGGGCCACCAATATCAATATTTTCTAAGACCTCTTCCATTTCTACATTTTGTTTTTTAGTTGTTTGGGCAAAAGGATACAAATTACATACAACCAAATCTATTATCTCTATATCTAATTTTTTTAATTCCATCATATCAGTTTTATGAGATCTTCGCGCTAATAATCCCGCGTGGATATTGGGATGCAGTGTTTTAACTCTTCCTTCCATCATCTCTGGATATTCGGTAATATCTGAAATCTTGGTTACCTTAATTCCAGCTTCATTTATCTTTTGAGCTGTCCCACCTGTTGAAATAATTTCAATATTATTTTTTTCAAGTACTTCAGCCAAATCCACTATTCCCGTTTTGTCAAAAACACTCAAAAGAGCTCTTTGAATTTCACTCATTTACCTCACTCCTTTATTGTTACCGTTCTATCTTTATTTATTATAACCTTATCTTGAGAAATCAACTCAATTACTTCCGGTAATAATTTATGTTCATGCTTTAATATCTTTTTTGATAAACTTTCTTCATCATCACAAGCTTCTACTGCTACTGCTCTTTGTTTTATTATCGGACCATCATCTATCTTATAATTTATAAAGTGAACAGTACAACCACTAATTTTAACTCCATAGTCAATCGCCTGTTTTTGAGCATCCAGGCCTGGAAAGGCAGGTAATAAAGAAGGGTGGATATTAATTATTTTGTCTTTGAAATTATTTACAATTTTTTTTGATATTACTTTCATATAACCCGCCAAAACTATTAGGTCAATATCGTGTGAATGTATTTTCCTTATTATAATTTTTTCATACTCCTTTTTATTATAACGGGTATCATCAACTAAATAAAATGGAATCCTGTAATTTTTTGCGATTTTTAATGCTCCTGCTTCTTTTTTATTACTTATTACACAACCAACTTTAATACATTTTTGAGATAAATGTAGTTTTTCTATAATGGATTGCAGATTACTTCCTCTTCCGGAAGCCATTACTGCCAAGCTAAACATCTTATCATCCTTTCAATATTATTTCTTTTTTACCTTTAGTAACTACACCTATTTTATAGGCTTTTTCAGCAAGCTTCGCTAATTCTTCCATAAAAGATGGCTTTACTTCTTTATTTACTACTAGGACCATCCCGATACCCATGTTAAATGTTCTATACATTTCATTTTTAGCTACTTCTCCTGCTTTTTGAATCTTACTAAAGATGGAAGGGGTTTTAAAACTATTAATATCTATCTCTGCCCTTAATCCTTCCGGTAATATCCTTGGTATATTTTCAATAAATCCTCCGCCGGTAATATGAGCTAGACCTTTGATTTCATATTTATCTATAAGCACTTTTATTGATTCAACATAAATTCTAGTTGGTCTAATAAGTTCTTCCATCAACTCTTCTTCGATTTTAGAATTTCGATCTGTAAATATTTTTCTTACCAATGAATACCCGTTACTATGGATTCCATTTGAAGATAATCCGATTAATATATCTCCCTCTTTGATATTTGACCCATCAATAATATTATTTTTATCCACTATCCCAACACAAAAGCCGGCTATGTCATACTCCCCCTTCTTATAGAACCCAGGCATTTCTGCAGTTTCTCCACCCAGTAAGGCACATGAAGCTTCCTTACAGCCAAGCGCAATTCCTGAAACAATATCTTTATATTGATCTATAGTCAATTTACCGGTAGATATATAATCAAGAAAAAACAATGGTTCTGCCCCCAAGGTTATGATATCATTAACATTCATCGCTACTAAGTCAATTCCAATTGTACTATGTTTATTACTTAAAAAAGCCAGTTTTAGTTTAGTACCTACTCCATCTGCAGAAGCAGCTAAAACAGGATTTTCATATTTACTCAGCTCTAAATTAAAAAGGCCTCCAAAACTACCTAATTCTGTAATTACATTAGGGTTATAGGTGGACTTTACTATGCCTTTTATTTCATTTACAGCTCGATTGCCTTTTTTAATATCTACACCAGCATCTTTATAGGACAGACCCATTCTGCTCCACCTCGCTTTCATAATTTTCTTCTGTGGGATAATTTCCGTTAAAACAAGCAGTACAGTAGCCATAATCCTGGGCCTGAAGAACTTCAAGAATCCCCTCTAAACTAAGATAAAATAAGCTATCCGCCCCTATATATTTAGATATTGCATCCACTTCTTTTTTTCTTGCGATAAGTTCTTTTCTACGTGAAGTATCAAGACCATAAAAACAAGGGTTACGAACTGGAGGGGAAGCAATACCCATATGAATCTTATTGACACCGGCCTCTTTAAGTCGGTAAATTATCTGTTTACTGGTAGTTCCCCTTACTATCGAATCATCAATTAATATTATCTCTTTACCTTCTAATATTTTGCTAATTGGATTTAACTTCATCCTAACTTTTAAATCTCGCATTTTTTGGGTGGGCTGTATAAATGTTCTCCCTACATACCTGTTTCTTAAAATTCCATCTGCGTAAGATATTCCACTTTCTTGTGAATAACCTTGAGCTGCAGCACCACCTGAACTTGGCACAGGAACCACCAGATCTGCTTCAAGATCCATTTCCTGTGCCAACTTTTTACCCATCTTTTTTCTTGCCAAATAGACATTTTCTCCCCCAAAAACACTGTCCGGCCGGGCGAAGTATATAAATTCAAAAACACAAAATGCATTAGGTTTATTATTACTGTACCTTCTACTTTGAATACCATTTTCATCTATTATTAATACTTCACCTGGTTTTACTTCTCTGATAAATTCTGCATCAATAATATCAAAAGCACAAGACTCAGAGGCTAATATATAATCATCATCTTTTTTACCAAGCACTAAAGGCCTAAAGCCAAAAGGGTCACGGGCAGCGATTAAACTGTCTTTTGTCATTGCTACCAAACTGAAAGCCCCTTTCAACTGTTTTAAACTCTGGATTAAAGCCTCTATAATACTATCTTTAAAGGACTTTGCAACAAGATGAGCAATGACTTCAGTATCAAGGGTAGAATGAAATATAGAACCATGAGCTTCTAAATTTTCTTTCAATTCCTGTCCATTAATTAAATTGCCATTATGTGCTAAAGCAAGGTCACCTTTTATACTATTGGTTAAAAGTGGTTGGGCATTTACAAGTAAAGAAGAACCCGTTGTCGAATATCTCACATGTCCAATACTTATATTACCTTCAAGTTCTTTAAGTATATTGTTATTAAAAACATTACTGACAAGTCCCATCCCTTTATGTACTTTCAGTTTATTATTCTGGTTGACACAGATGCCAGCACTTTCTTGACCGCGATGCTGGAGAGCGTGCAGACCCAAATAGCTTAACCTCGAAAGTTCTCTTTTTTTGCTCTTGCTGTAAATACCGAATATACCACACTCTTCTTCCATTTTATCTGTATTTATTAAAGACTGTTTTCGATTGCAGTTTCCCACTTTGCTTTCATCTCCTCCACATCTAGATTAATTAACTTATTAAATTTAAAGCGCGTGCCCTCTACCACTCCAATTCTTTTATACGGCACACAATTTTTAACTGCAAGATTTTCCAATTTGTTGCTTTGGTTTTTACTGGTACTTACTACAATTCTACTTTGACTTTCACCAAAAAGCAGGGCCTTATCACTCGTTTTTTCTTTGATTTCAATATTTACTCCCAAATTATTTTCAAAACTAGATTCTGCTAGATTAACCGTTAGTCCACCTTCAGAGCAATCATGTGCAGACTTTACTATGTCCTTTTTAATGGCTTCTCTTACGGTTTTTTGTACTCTCTTTTCTAGGTCTAAATCTAAGCTAGGAACATATCCGTCTACTTTTTCTTCTTTAACTTCTAAATATTCACTTCCACCTAATTCTTCATCTGTTTTACCAATTAAGTAAATTAAGTCACCTTCTTCTTTAAAACTCATTGTAGTTTTATCTTTTAAAGTATCTAATAAACCAACCATCCCAATTATTGGAGTCGGATAAATTGCTCCTTTAGGGCTTTCATTATAGAAACTTACATTTCCTCCAATAACAGGTGTGTTTAATGCCTTACAGGCTTTTGTAATTCCCTCAACACTGTTTTTAAACTGCCAGTATATTTCAGGATCCATTGGATTCCCAAAATTTAACCCATCCGTAATAGCTAAAGGCTTTCCCCCCGAACATATAATATTACGAGCAGCTTCTGCAACTGCTATCGCACCACCTCGAGAAGGATTTAAATAACAGTATCTACCATTACTATCTGTAGTTAACGCTACTGCTTTATCTTTACCCTTTATTCTAATCACGGCAGCATCTGACCCCGGCCCTACAACCGTGTTAGTCATTACCATATAATCGTACTGTTCATAAATCCATTTTTTACTTGCAATGGTTGGAGAAGATAACAAGGCTAATAAGTCCTTATTATAATCATTACCCTTGATCGCCTCTGCATTTATTTCTCTAATATTATTTATATATTCTGGTTTTTGGGTTTTTCTTGAATACTCGGGGGCTTCATCAGCCAATATTTTCGCCGAGATTTCAGCCACTTTTTCTTCCCCATTAAGTATTTTTAGCATTCCATCTTCTGTTACTCTGCCTATCACTTCAGCATTTAAATCCCATTTATCAAATATATCTTTTACAACTTTTTCTTTCCCCTTTTTAGGTACTACCAACATTCTTTCCTGTGATTCAGAAAGCATTATCTCATATGATGACATATTTTCTTCCCGGGTTGGAACTTTTGAAATATCTATTTCAATTCCACTATTTCCCCGACTGGCCATTTCTGCTGAAGAACTGGTTAAACCAGCTGCCCCCATATCCTGAATACCTACTATTGTATCTGTTTTTATTAATTCGAGGCTTGCTTCTAATAATAGTTTTTCCATAAATGGATCGCCCACTTGTACTGCCGGACGGTCTTCCTCAGAGTCCTCTGTTAATTCATCTGAAGCAAAACTGGCTCCTTTTATACCATCCCGCCCAGTAGCTGCTCCCACAACCATTACAGAATTTCCTGCACCTTCAGCAGTGGCTGTAGCAATATTTTCATGATCCAAAAGGCCAACACTCATCACATTTACCAATGGGTTGCCTTCATAGGCATTAGAAAAATATACCTCTCCACCTACAGTTGGAACTCCAATACTGTTACCATATCTTGAAATCCCTGATACCACGCCTTTGAAAAGATATTTTACCCTCTCATCATTAAGCTTTCCAAATCTAAGAGAATTTAAATTTGCAATCGGTCTTGCTCCCATTGTAAAAATATCTCTGATTATACCACCTACACCTGTGGCAGCTCCTTGGAAAGGTTCAACAGCAGAAGGATGGTTATGGCTTTCTATTTTAAAAGAAATTGCCTGGTCATTTCCTATATCTATAACTCCAGCATTTTCTCCAGGTCCCTGTAATACAGATTTCCCTTCAGTGGGAAGGGTTTTTAAAATTAACTTCGAATTTTTATAACTGCAGTGCTCCGACCACATAACCCCAAAAATACCTAATTCAGTTTTACTTGGCTTTCTATCTAATAAATCAATAATCATCTTATATTCTTCTTCTGTTAATCCTTCTTTTTCCCAAGGCTTATTTGACAATTTTATCACCCTTCGTTTTTAGATCTGAAACTATTGAAAAAAACATGTAATATCCATCGGTTCTACCGGGAGAAATGAGTGGTTCAGAACACCTTTCGGGGTGAGGCATTAATCCAAATATATTACGCTCTTTATTACAAATTCCAGCTATATTTTCTATAGAGCCATTTGGATTCTCTTTTTCATCTTCATACTTTAATATTATTTGATCATTTTTTATCAATTGATCGAGCCCATTATCATCAATATAATAATTACCTTCTGCATGAGCCACCGGCATTTCTATCGTTTCTGAATTATTATACCGATTTGTGAAGGGGGTCCTATTATTATTAACTTTAAGTCTCGTATTTCTACACACAAATTCAAGGTTATCATTTACTTTCATAGCCCCGGGTAGTAAGTTTGATTCAAGTAAAATTTGGAAGCCATTACATATACCTAGAATCAACCCCCCATTTTCTGCAAATTCGATTACAGGTTCCATTACCCTGGCAAATCTTGCCACAGCTCCTGAGCGCAAGTAATCTCCATAGGAGAAACCACCAGGTAAAACAATTAACTCATAATGTTTTAACTTCTGTTCCTGATGCCAGATCATATCGGTATCAAAATTAAATATATTCTTAAGTACATGAAATACATCCCTGTCACAATTCGAACCTGGAAAAGTTACGACTCCTGCCCTCATTTTATCCCCCCATCTTCTTTATCTGGTATTTATAATCTTCAATAACTGGATTTGCCAGCAGCTTCTTACACATCTCCTCTACTACTTCAGCTACCTTATTTTTCTGTTTTATATCTTCAAGAATAATTTCTAAATACTTACCTACATAAACAGATTCAACATTGTTATATCCAAGAGATTCAAGTCCTGTTTTAACTGCTTTTCCCTGCGGATCTAAAATACCATCTTTAAGTTTTGTCTCTATTTTTACCTCCCAGTCCATTAAATTACCACATCCTTTTTCAATCTAGATAGTATTTCTTGATATGCTTCTTCAACTTCCCCTAAATCCCTTCTGAATCGGTCTTTATCCAATTTTTTATTAGTATTAATATCCCAGAATCGACAGGTATCAGGTGAAATCTCATCAGCTAATAGTATGTTCTCTTCATTATCTACACCGAATTCCAGTTTAAAATCCACCAACATAATCCCTTTATCTTTTAAAAAGTCGGTAAGTATTTTATTAATTCTAAAGCCCAAAATGTCTAATAGCTTTAACTGACCTTCAGTAGCCAATCCTCTTTCAGTAATATGATATCTGTTAATTAAAGGATCTCCTAGTTCATCACTTTTATAATAATATTCTAAAATTGGTCTATTCAGTTTTGTACCTTCTTCTAGGCCTAATCTATTAGCTAAACTTCCTGCCGCTACATTTCTTAAAACAACTTCTATAGGAATAATATCAACTTTTTTAACTAAAAGATCTGTTTCATCAATTTGCCTTATCAAATGTGTTTTGACATCATTATCTTCTAATAACATGAAAAATATGTTGGAAATTTCAAGATTATATTTACCTTTCGATTTAATCTTCCCTCTCTTCTTACCATCAAAAGCAGTTGCATCATCCTTATAATGAACTAATAACTGTTGCGGGTTCTCTGTCTCATATAACTTTTTTGCCTTGCCTTCATATAATAATTTACCTTTTTTCATCTTTATCTCCCCTTTTTATATTTGTCCATTTTTTAATAATATATTCTGTACGTTCTACTGCCCTGCCGAGATACTTCTTGGGATCATTAATTATTTCTTTTTGATAATCATTCATTTTAGTCCTGTACTTTTTTAAATCCTCATTCAACTTAAAAAGCTCCCTCAAGGTTTTATCTGACTCTTCTGCCTGTAAGGTAAGTTTCCTTACAGCTTCATGAGCGTCAGGATGACCCTGGGAAGCTAAAATTATATAGAGTGGTTCCGCTATTATCATTTCACTGTGCGATTTAAAGTTCTTTCTCATTTTTTCTCGGTTAATTCCAAACTTGTTTAATACTTTTATTAATCTATCAACACTCAATACAAAACCAGTAATTATATCAGGAATAAACCGGCTTGATGCTGAATTACTAAGATCTCTTTGATGTTCAGAAATTTGATCCATATAAATTGTGTTAATCTGAGGCATTGTCCTTTTCCACATGCTCTTAATATTCTCATAATTAATAGGATTCCTCTTCTGCGGCATGGTGGATGATCCTACCTGATCTTGGCTGAAATATTCTCCTACTTCATTAATTTCAGTTCTTTGTAAATTACGCATATCATCACTAAAATTTGCAAGTACCCCGAATGTTGATATAATTGAATGAATATAATCCGTCATATATTCTGCAATCACGATCTGTGTAGAAAAATCTCCAGCTTCTAGTCCCAGCTTTTCCATAATAATATTTTCGAATTTAACCGGGTTCTCAAAAAACAAACAAGAAGCATTATAGGTACCACATGCCCCTGAAAATTTTCCCTTTAGCTGCTCTGCTTTCTTTTGTATTTCCTGATATCTTAAACCCATCCTTTCAACATAACCTGCTAATACATATCCAAACGTGATTGGAACTGCATGCTGACCATGGGTCCGCCCGATCTGGATTGTTTCTTTTTCCTGTAGAGCTAATTTACTTAAAATATCCATTAATTCTTTTAATTTAGGTAAAATTAATTCTTCTGTTAACTCTTTATATTTTAAAGAATTTGCGGTATCAACTATATCATAAGAAGTTGCTGTTAAATGTATATACGGACGGGCTTCTTTACTAATCCTTCCCTGGATGAGGTTTATGAGGGCTCTTATATTATGTTTAGTCTTTTCTTCCTCTTGATATACTTCTTCTGCAGTTATTGTTTTAATCGCTTCTTTTACTTCTTCTATTATATCCTTAGAACATACTCCTAATTTAACCAATCCTTTAACCAGAGCCAGTTCAACTTTTAGCTGGTAATTAATATTAGCTTCTTCTGAAATGTATTTACCCAGTTCATCAAATACTTTTTGGTTATATGAATATCGGTGATCAAAAGGATCTATATTCTTAAAAATATTTCTGGTTTCCATTAATAAACCTCCATTAATTAAAAATATTCTTCTAAATACTTTTTATATCCTAAATCATTCAATTCTTCTGCTGTTTTATTTACGTTAATTCTCATCTTATCTTTATACTCTATTAATTTATCTCTCATCTTATCATCACTCAAGGCAAGAATCTGGATAGCAAGAATTGCAGCATTTTTAGCACCGTTCAAGGCAACAGTGGCAACCGGAACTCCTCCTGGCATTTGAACCATCGAATAAAGTGAATCTGCCCCACCTAGTGTTGATGTCCTGATAGGTACTCCAATTACTGGCAAGTTAGTACTAGCTGCAATAACACCTGGTAAATGGGCTGCCTTACCCGCCCCCGCAATAATTACTCCGATCTGATTAGATTCTGCTTTTAGAGCGTACTCCCTTGCCCTTTCTGGTGTGCGATGAGCTGAAATAACGGTAAGTTCATAATCGATTTCTACTTCCTCTAATAATTGACAGGCCTCTTTCATAATGGGTAAATCGGAATCACTACCCATCATAATCCCAATAATTTTATTCATTTTTAAATAAATTCACTCCTTTTATTCTGTGCCCAATATCTCTTCTGTAATAGGCTCCTTCAAATTCTATTTTTCTAATATTTTCATAACACCGATCATATACTTCTTGAAAACTTTTACCAGTTGCAACCACTGCTATAACTCTACCTCCATCCGTTAAAATATTTCCTTCTTCTTCCCTAGTACCAGCCTGAATAAGAAAGGGATTAGAATTACTCTTAAATTCAGCTAATCCTTTTATCAGTTTACCCTTTTCATAGTTAACCGGATAACCGCCTGAAGACATTATTACAACCATAGATTTACTGTTTTTCCACTTTAATTCAATATCATCTAACTTTTCCTGTTCAATTTTTATAGCTATTTTTAATAAATCAGTTTCGAGCAATGGTAAAACAACCTGAGCCTCTGGATCACCAAAACGGACATTAAATTCAAGGACCTTTGGTTCTCCTCCTTCAACCATCAACCCTAAAAACAGGACACCTTTAAAATCGATGTTCTCTTCTTTAAAATAATCAAACAACGGTTTAAGTATCTTTTTATTTACCTTCTTTTTGATTTTATCGTCTATTAGGGGAGTCGGAGCATAGGCCCCCATTCCTCCTGTATTAGGTCCGTTATCTCCTTCTCCTACCTTTTTATGGTCCTGTGCAGAGAGCATTGGATAATAAGTTCGTCCATCTGAAAATAGCATTATGGAGGCTTCCTCACCCTCTAGATACTCTTCTATAACTATTTCATCTCCAGCCTCACCAAAATCTCTATCTTCCATTATCCTTTTTACTGCATGTTGTGCTTCTTTTATATTGTTTGTAATTATGACTCCTTTCCCGGCTGCCAAACCTGCTGCTTTTATAACGAGAGGGAAATCACAGCCTCTTATATAATTATATGCCTTTTTTGAATCAGTAAAAGTTGCAAACTCTGCAGTCGGTATCCCCCATCTATCCATTATCTTTTTGGCATAGACTTTACTTCCTTCCAATCGGGCTGCTCTTTTATTAGGACCAAAAATAGCAAGACCTCTTTTATTAAAATAATCTACAATTCCCTCTACTAATGGTCTTTCAGGGCCTACAAAAGTCATATCAATTTCTTTTCTTTGAGCGAAATCAGCAATCTTTTTAAAATCTAAAATGTCCATTTCTACATTTGTAGCTATATTTTTTGTTCCTGCATTGCCCGGAATAGCATATATCTCGTCAATCTTACTACTCTGATTTAATTTCCAGGCTAAGGTGTGTTCTCTTCCACCACCACCGATTATTAGGACTTTTTTCACAAATCATATCCCTCCTAACTTAATTTGATTTTTATACTTATTAAACATAAAAATGCCCAGACAGGTAGTTCCTCCTTTTTACTAAGAGTAGAACCTACCCGCCTGGGCTTTTATCCCTTCGGTGTATAAAATATCTGTACCGCTTGAACCAGCCATTTATCAAATCAAATGCGGCAACCTAGGTACACTTCCCTCATAGACAGCTAGTTATGGGCTACCTGGTAGAAACTCCCGGACCTTATTACCGAGATTATATGAGGTACAATATTATTCAATATTTGAACTATCTTATAAAGTTATCATACCAAAATATTATTTTTAAGTCAATAATATTTTTAATTTAATTTTAGTTGTTCTATTCTTTCTAATAATTTCTCTTTCTTTTCTTTGTACTCTTCTAATTTTTCTTTCTCACCTTCAACTAATTCTTGAGGTGCATTATTTACAAAACCATCATTTGCAAGTTTACCTTTAGCTCTTTCTATTTCATATTTTACATCTTCTAACTCTTTTTTAAGTCTATTAAGCTCTTTATCTATGTCTATCATACCCTCTAATGGAAGAATTACTTCTATTCCATTTACGATCGAAGTAGAAGAAGGTTGGGGCCTTTTATCTAGTTCTTTTTGCATTGTTAGATCATCAATTTTAGCGAGGTTTTTAAGATAAGTTTCCCCATCTTTAAGTATCTCCTTGCTTTTCTGATCTGCTAAAAGAATTGCTCTTATTTTGCGGCCAGGATCTACTTTCATTTCATTTCTAATATTTCTTACTGCTTTAATGACACTCATAATTTTTCCCATCTTACTTTCTGCTTCTTCATCAATCTCATCTCTATTATATTCCGGCCAGCTCGAAATCATAATACTTTTATCAGATATAGGTAACTTTTGCCATATTTCTTCTGTTATCATCGGCATTACCGGATGAAGTAACTTTAAAATATCTCCTAATATCTTAATCCCCATATATTGAGCAGTCTCTTTAGCCTCCAGGTCTTTGTCCTGATAAAGTCTTTCCTTCAGGATCTCAATATACCAATCACAATATTCATTCCAGATGAAGTCATATAGTTTTTTACTCATTTCTCCAAAACTATATTTTTCTAATAATTTGTCGATAACGTTAGTAACTTCATTAGTTCTGCTTAACATCCACTTATCTGCTAAATTCAATTTGAGTTCCTTTTCAGGAATTGAATTATAATCGAATTCCTCTACATTCATTAATATAAAGCGGGAAGCATTCCATATTTTATTGGCAAAATTACGACTTGCTTCTAATCTTTCTTCTCTAAACCGCATATCATTCCCGGGAGTATTTCCAGTAATTATTGTAAACCTGAGTGCATCAGCACCATATTCTTCAATAACTTCAATAGGATCAATTCCGTTACCTAAGGATTTACTCATCTTTCTACCCTGAGCATCCCTTATAAGACCATGCACATATACATCATTAAAGGGGGGTTGCTCCATAAATTCAAGTCCCATGAAAATCATCCGGGCTACCCAGAAAAATATTATATCTCTACCGGTAACTAAAACATCTGTGGGATAGAAGTACTGAAGGTCCTCAGTTTCTTCCGGCCAGCCTAGAGTTGAAAAAGGCCAGAGAGCAGATGAAAACCAGGTATCTAAAACATCTTCATCCTGTTTTAAATTTCCACTGCCACAATTAGGGCATTTATCTAATTCCTCTCTACTTACTATCACTTCATCACAATCTGTGCAGTACCAAACCGGTATTCTATGTCCCCACCATAGTTGGCGGGATATACACCAGTCTTTAATATTTTCCATCCAGTTTAAGTAGACTTTACTAAATCGATCTGGTATAAATCTGATCTCCCCTTCTTTAACTGCTTCAATTGCTGGTTTAGCTAAAGGTTCCATTTTCACGAACCACTGCTTAGAAACAAGGGGTTCAATTACAGTATCACAGCGGTAACATTGTCCAATTGAATGTTGATGTTCCTCAACCTTTATTAATAAGTCTTCCTCTTTTAGATCTTCAATTAATTTTTTCCGGCAATTATATCTGTCCATACCTGCATACTTACCGGTTATTTCTGTCATCTCAGCATCTTCATCAATTACTTTGATTACTTCTAGATCATTACGTTCTCCGATCTCAAAATCATTTGGATCATGAGCCGGGGTGACCTTTACCATCCCAGTACCAAACTCACTGTCGACAAACCGATCTTCTATAATAGGAATTTCCCTATCCATTATAGGAAGTATTGCAGTTTTACCTACTAGATCATTATATCTATCATCAGAAGGATCAACGGCGATTGCTGTGTCGCCTAACATGGTTTCAGGTCTGGTCGTAGCAACTGTTATGTAGTGATCACTATCTTTTAATGGATATTTAATATAATACAGTTTACCCTTATGTTCTTCATGTTCTACCTCTACGTCTGATAGAGTAGTATGACAGCTTGGACACCAATTAACAATATAGTCTCCCTGATAAATCAAGCCTTTTTCATATAGCTGAACAAAAACCTCTTTTACAGCTTCTGAACAACCCTCATCCATTGTAAATCTTTCACGCGACCAATCACAGGAAGAACCCATTTTTTTCAGTTGGTTGGTTATTCTTCCACCATACTCTTCTTTCCACTCCCATGCCTTTTCTAAAAAACCCTCTCTTCCGAGTTTATCCTTATCTATTCCGGCATCTCTTAATTTGTTAACTACTTTTACTTCAGTTGCAATACTAGCATGGTCTGTCCCGGGCAGCCATAATGCAGAAAAGCCTTTCATTCTTCTCCACCTTGTTAATATATCCTGGAGAGTATTGTCTAAAGCGTGTCCCATATGTAATTGCCCGGTAACATTCGGGGGCGGCATTACTATTGAAAATGGCTCTTTGTTTTTTTCTATTTGGGCTCTAAAATAATCATTTTTCATCCAATACTCATACCATTTTTCTTCTACCTGATCTGGATCATAATTTTTAGATAAATTTTCCATCTTCTTTTAACCTCCTCTATCTTATTTTAAAATATAAAAACCCTTTTCCATCCAATTAAGGACGAAAAAGGATTATTTTCGCGTTACCACCTTAGTTCCCAAGAAAAGATAAGTTTCTCAGACCCTCTTTTAATATAACGGTTAATACCGATTTGTCCTAAGTAATTTTACACAAACGACTCGGGGGCGACCTGCATTTTAACTTAAGCCAAGAAGCCTTACACCCGATGAGCTTCCCTCTCTTGGAGTTTTTAAAATTACTCCTCCCGTTCAACGTCTTTA
>JAWOEZ010000016.1:0-37138 GCA_046482435.1 Halanaerobiales bacterium | reverse complement strand
TTATGTCCATTTTTAGTATATTATCTTTATTCCTCTTTCGTCGAGTAAAAATTGATAGTTTTGATCAAATTGTTGATTCTGATAAAGGTATGGCTATATTTACAACAATAAGTCCTGATAAAAGATATACTCCTGTCTGTTACAAATGTGGCAGTAAGGCTACCGGTATCCATAATCATGATCAAAGGACTTTACGAAATTTAAGCTTTGGAAATAACCCGGGCTTTATCATCTATAACTACCGCAAGATTACTTGTCCTAATTGTGCCCAAACCAGAGTTGAAGATTTAGGTATTATAAATGATCCGAAAGGTCCCAGGGTAACAGAAATAATGGCCCGTTATATACATGAACTCTGTCTATACTAACTCTTGATATATTGCCATCGATGAAGTTTCTATCGGTAAATATCATAAATATATGACAGTTGTTTTAGATTTCATTACCGGACGTGTGATTTGGGTCGGTAAAGATAGACGAGCTGATACGTTAAATCAAATTTTTAACTGTTTCTCTACTAAGAAAGATTTAACTATTTACTAAAATTGTGTTCTGTTTGATATCATTTTGTTCTTTAACAGAACTAAAGTTTTTAGTTGAGATACTTAAAAATTATAGGATAGGAACTTTGTTTTAGATATAAATTTTTGTAAGGTGTTAACATTAATTGTGGGGATAAATTTTAAGTTATAATTGTACTATAACCCTAAAATTATATATTCTGATAGGTTAAAATAATAGTTTTTAAAAATGATCTTCTTTTTATGAGTAGTATATAATCACCTGTTTGTTCTACAAATAGGGAGAAGGTCAACTAATTTTTTATAAATCAAATTTTTATCAGATAGTATTTAAGATTTTAAAATAAATATTAAACTAAAAGTCTAAGTGTCTTATTATAAATTATGTATTATGCAGGATTTTTTTGTTTTACTGGCAATATATAAAATATGAAGAACTTAAAGTGTATTTTTATCTAATATTATAATAAATAAAAGAGGGGAAATTATGAGTGAAAATGATAATGATAAAATTAAAAAGAGGTATGATAGAATAGCACCATTATATGATGTTATGGAATTGTTAATGGAAAAAGGCAAAATGGGAGATTGGCGTAAAAAATTATGGGAAAAGGTAGCTGTGAATATTCCTGAATCAGGAGGAACCCTTTTGGAAGCCGGAGTTGGTACAGGTAAGAACATACAATATTATCCAGATGATATTGAAATATATGCAATAGATTTCAGTGAAAAAATGTTAAAACAAGCTAAAAGCAAGGCTGAAAAATATGAAAAAAATATTATTTTCAAAAAAATGGATATTCAAAATCTAGTTTTTCTTGATAATTATTTTGATGTTATTGTAACAAGCTGTGTCTTTTGCTCTGTCCCTGATCCTGTTATAGGATTGAAAGAACTAAAAAGGGTCTGTAAAACAAATGGCAAAATTATTATGTTAGAGCATATGAGAACTAAAAACGAGCCTTGGGGGAAGGTTATGGATAATTTTAATTGGGTTAGTCTTTATACTTGGGGAGCAAATATAAATAGAAAAACAATGGATAATATAGAAAAGGCTGATTTAAATGTTGTTAAAGTTAATGACTTATTTTTTGATATAGTAAAAGAGATTGTTTTAGAACCATAATTACTTTTTTAATATATTTAGAATTATATGTTTAGATATAATACGTGAGGAGGTATTATAATGATTCAGAAAAAGCTTCTACAAATGGTTTTTCAAAGAGTAATAGGAGCAGATTTCCAAGTTACTTACTGGGATGGTGAAATAGAAAATTATGGTGGTCAGTCGGGAGAAGATAATGATTTTGAAATTACCCTTAATGAAAAATTGAATTTAAATGAGATAAAACAACAACCACAGTTAAAAATAGGCGAAGCATATATGCGAGGAGATATTGATATAAAAGGTGATTTAAAAGAAATAATGAAAGTATTTGTTCAAAATCTATCCAATTTCAAAGAAGAATTAAAAAAATATAAGTATAATAAGTTTTGGAAAAAGCAACAGGAGGCTACCTTAGAAGAACAGGAAAAAGGTGTACAGGATCATTATGACATTGGCAATGATTTTTTTGAATTGTGGCAGGATGAGACCATGACATATTCTTGTGCTTATTTCAAATCAAGAGAAGATGAATTAAAAGAAGCCCAACTTCAAAAAATTGATCATATATTGAAAAAGTTAAACTTAAAACCCGGTGAAAAATTATTGGATATTGGATGTGGTTGGGGTCATTTAGCAATGAGAGCAGCAAAAAATTATAATGTAGAGGTTTTGGGAATAACACTTAGTGAAGAACAAATGGAGGGTGCCCGAGCAAAAATTGTTAATAATGAATTACAGCATAAAATAGAAATTAGAAAGCAGGACTTTAGAGACTTAGCCGCAGAAGATATTGAATTTGATAAGATCGTTAGTGTCGGAATGTTTGAACATGTAGGGAGGGAACATATCCCTGAATATTTTGAGGCTGTAGATACAATGTTAAAAAAAGGCGGTCTTTCTTTACTGCATACTATAACACATCTTGAAGAACAGCCCTCAAACCCGTGGCTTGAAAAATATATTTTTCCCTGGGGCTATATTCCTTCATTAAGAGAAATAGTTTGGGAACTACCTAAACATCGATTTCATTTGAAAGATGTAGAGGATATAGGTTTTCATTATTCTCTAACAGCTGAACATTGGTATGATAATTACGAAGAGGTTACAGAGGAAGTTAGAAATATGTTTGATGAAAAATTCGTGAGGATGTGGCGCTTATTTCTAGCAGGAGTTGTAGCTACTTTTCGTTATGCCGACACTTCAGTTCACCAACTACTATTCTCTAAAGGTAAAAATATTGAACTACCTCTAACAAGAGAATATATGTATAATGAGTAACATTAGTTGTAGTAATAAAGAAAAAGAATGCTATTAATATTGTTTAATGAGAGATAAGTTTACCTTTAACTTGAGAAGGAGGATAATCAATGAGCAATTATAGCATTAAAAAAAGAGTTGATTTGGATTATGAAAAAGCTTTGGAAAAAGTAAAAAAAGAGTTAAAAAAAGAAGGTTTTGGTGTATTATCTGAATTAGACTTGAAAAAGATCTTTAAGGAAAAAATTGATAAAGATGTAAAAAAATATACTATATTAGGAGCATGCAATCCCAAATTTGCTCAGCAAAGTATTGGAATAGAAAAAGAAGTGGGTTTGTTACTCCCCTGTAATGTAGTAGTTTATATAGATGACTCAAATAATACTATTGTGACAGCAGTAGACCCGATAAAAAGCCTGGGACTCTCTAAAAAAATAAAAGTTAATAAAATAAGTGAAAAGATCTTTAATCGTTTGAAAAATGTAATGGAAAAAATGTAACGGATAACTGCTTAATTTACAAATTTAGTAGTTTTTTCTTCATAATAATTGGTAAATATTGAACAGAAAAAATTAATTGCTTTTAAAAACGAAAACTAATAATTATTTAAAACTGTATTCATTAAGTATAGATTTCATACTAACACCACCACTTATATTTCGGTAATATTATGCCTAAATTTGTCTTATGCCTCATTCAGTATTCGAACCAGCTGTTTTAAGTTATATACACAAATAAAAGAGTTGTCATGAAGGATAATTTTGGACTATCTACAATTATAATTATATTGAGTATATTTATTACAAAGAAAATATTGATAAAATAATAATAGCTTACAAAGTTAGAAATATGAAAACCTGGGAGGTGAAGAAATATGCCATTTGTAAATATAAAATTAACTTGTCCTCATTGCGGTGAAGTTGTTAATTACAATAATCAACCGTCAAATGGTATCTTCAGAAAAAGGTGTAATAATTGCATGAAAAATATTGTTTTAAGAACAAAAGACGGCAAAGTTATTAAAGTTAAAAAAGAATGATTTTGAAATATATATTTAAGGGGATTTATTTATAATCTCTAATCATATTTAAGAGGGGGATTAATATGGATAAGATAAAAGATTTAACAAAATTTTTAGAAAAAAATTTCCCTGAGGAATTAAATGATATGAAGGCCTCACTAGAACTATTAAAAGAATTACTACAGAAATCTAATGATAGTATTGGCAAGTCAATGTCTAAATTGGTGAAAGATAATAAACATAATACCGCAAGAGAATATATAAATAAATCCGAAGATATTACAGAATACATACAAAAATTGGAGAGTATAATTAGTCAAGTAACTGTTCCAAGTGATGATAAATCAAAGGTAGAAAAAACTTTAAATACAGTAAAAGAGGTAAAAGTTCAAAAAGAAGAAAATGCTAAAAACGAAGATAACAAAGAAGATATTGATAATATTATAAATTATGATGAATATTCTCTAGACAAAAATCAAATTCACTATCTTGATGAAAATTTAAAATACACCCAACCATGTGCTTTTTTTCTCGGTAATGAACAAATTAAAGTAGAGTCATGGTCTGAGATGCTAGTAGAGACCAGTAGAATATTAAAGGATAGAGATAATAAAAAATTTATTGCTTTCATGAATAATGAAGATTTTAAAGGGGCTAGACGTCCTTACTTCTCTTTCGAAAGGAAAAATATGTCAGATCCTAAAATTATTAGTTTGGGTTGCAAGAAAATTTTCATCGAAACCAACTTGAGTGTAAATGTTATCAATAAATTATTACATAAATTGGTGAAACAATACGGTATAGACTTA
This sequence comes from Halanaerobiales bacterium, assembly GCA_046482435.1. Lineage (GTDB taxonomy): Bacteria > Bacillota > Halanaerobiia > Halanaerobiales > M55B127 > M55B127. The sequence goes on along the minus strand of JAWOEZ010000016.1, from coordinate 32,422 downwards.
AAAGAATTTAAAATATATTTAAAAGAAGAACCATCAGAAGCTCTTGAAAAATAAATAAAAGTATTATAAACTCCATTCAAATCTGAATGGAGTATTTTTCTTTAATGATAACATAAAATATGGTATAATTTTTTTTGTAGTGTTTATTATGTGTTTTATTTTATAATTTAATTATTAACTTTTTTTCTTTTAATAAACTTATAAAATCTATTTAAAAATCAGAGTATTGAGGAGTGAATTAAAAAATGAGAACTATAGGCACACAGGTTCGGGGAATAAGAGCACCGATCATAAAAAAAGGTGATGATTTAGTCGATATTGTTGTTTCATCCATTGTATCCTCCCGTGATGAAGTGGGGTATGAATTAAACAATAGAGATGTGGTTGGTATCACAGAATCCATTGTAGCGAGAGCTCAGGGTAACTATATTAATATTGATGATATTGCCCAAGAAATTGAAGATAATTATTCAAAAGGTGAAGCTTTAGGTATAGTTTTCCCCATCTTAAGCAGAAATAGGTTTTCTATGATATTAAAGGGCATTGCCAGGAGTAATCGCAAACTTTATCTTCAATTAAGTTTTCCAAGAGATGAAGTGGGTAATTCCTTAATGAAAGTTAAAAAAATGGAAGCTAATAACATAGATCCATATAATGATACTTTAAGTGAAGAAAAATATCTTGAATTATTTGGTGATTTTAAACATCCCTTTACTGGTATTAATTATGTTAAGTATTATAAAGAATTAGTAGGCGACAAGCAATTGGAAATTATTTTATCTAATAACCCTGAAACAATTTTAGATTATACCGACCAGGTTTTGGCGGCTGATATTCACTCTCGCGATAAAACAAAAAGGGCCTTAAAAAAAGCCGGGGCTAGAAATGTATTAGGACTTGATGATTTATGTTCTGAAGATAATGGTAAGGGATATAATCCGGAATATGGTCTATTAGGTTCCAATAAGGCTTCGGAAACTGAACTCAAACTTTTTCCTCGCGAAGGTGAAAAGTTTGTTGATGAGGTACAGAACCGGTTAATAGATTTAACTGGTAAAAATATAGAAGTTTTGATCTATGGGGATGGAGCTTTCAAAGATCCTGTAGGTAAGATATGGGAGTTGGCTGATCCGGTTGTTTCACCAGCCTTTACATCTGGATTAAAAGGAACTCCTAACGAAGTGAAACTAAAGTATCTTGCTGATAATGAATTTAAGGATCTGGAAGGAGACAAATTGCTAGATGCTATGAAAGATGAAATAAAAAATAAAGATAGTAATCTGGTAGGCAAGGGTAAAGCCCAAGGTACTACTCCACGTCAGATTACTGATTTATTGGGCAGTCTTTGTGATTTAGTTAGTGGTAGTGGAGATAAAGGTACTCCAATTATTTTAATCCAGGGATATTTTGATAATCTTTCTAATCAATAAATGAATGATCGATATATTATAAACAGTTTAATAAATAAGATAAAAGTGTTAGTCCCTTGTCTTTTTAAGATAAAGGGGCTTTTTTTATCTTTACGTATTATGGGAAATCTGATACTATAAAGTTAAGGATAATTCGAAAAATTTTGATTTGAATTATTAATTATATATAAAAAAGGTTGATGATAGATTATGGAGTTAAAGAAAAACCAACTTATTGCTAATGCATTAGAATTTGCGGCGAAAGCACATAAAGGTCATAATCGAAAAGGCAGAAATGAAATCCCATATATTGTTCATCCAGTTGAAGTTGCTTTGATTTTACAAAAAAATGAAATGGCAGATTATATAATTGCTGCCGGACTGCTGCACGATACATTAGAAGATACATCTCTTAAAGTGGATGAGCTAATTGATAGGTTCGGTAAAGAAATTGCTGGACTTGTTATTGATGCTTCTGAAAGATTAGAAAATAGAGAAAATATTCCCTGGGAAAAGCGGAAGGAATATACAATAAAACATTTAAAAAATGCCGAATTAAAAGTAAAATATATTGCATGTGCTGACAAATTGAGCAACATAAGAAGTATGATTAGAGATTATGACCTTATAGGAGATGCTCTTTGGGATAGATTTAAGAGAGGTTATGATAAACAAAATTGGTATTATAGTAACTTGATGAATAGTTTAGGAGAACTTGAGGGTTTAAAAATGTACGGTCAATTCCAAAAAGCAGTCAAATATTTGTTTGGATAAATTTTAAATATTATCTTGTTCATTAAAAGCGGAGTTTTAATAATTATTTGAAAAAAGTTTTAAAGAAATTAGATGGGAGGAATAACTTATGAAAAAAATATTATTAGCAGTGGATGGTTCTGAAAGTTCAAAAAAGGCAGCAGTTGAGACTGCCAATCTTTCTAAATCATTAAATTCTGTGGTTACTATAATTACTGTGCTCGACAAATCTACTGTAGAGTTGAGTGAGATTCAATCTTATAGACCGGAGGATTCATTAGAAGAGTTGATTGAAAAAAACGAACGAGAGTTAGAACATAAGGGTAAACAAATATTAAAAGAAGCAGAAGAATTCTTTAAAAAAGAAGATATCGATGTAAAAAAGGTTATAGAATATGGTAATGATCCGGCTGAAAACATATGTAATTATGCTGAAAAATATGGTTTTGATATTATCGTTTTAGCTGATAAAGGGCTTAGTGGGGTTAAAAGATTTTTCTTGGGTAGTATAAGTGACAAAGTGGTAAGACATGCTAATAGGTCAGTGTTGGTTATCAAATAAAAGTTAATAATATATTAGTTTAAACCCTTCATTATCTTAAACGAAGGGTTTTTTCTACTAAAGTATATTATAAAACATTTTTATCAAAAAATATTAAAAGAAAACTACTTTTTAATCTATTGATTTAGGAGAGATAGATTTTAACAGTCTTGATTTTATATTTATTCTTTAATAGTCTCAACTCTTGCTCCATCGGTAGATACTATACAGTAACTTCTTGATGAAATATTTTTTAGAATCAAAAATTTGCAGATAATTATCTTGATTTTTCCTAATTAATCGTGAAGTGCTTGTTTTTAAACTATTAACAACTTTTGATAATTAATTCTGTGGTAGTGGTTAAAACAAGATAGGGATAATGGTGTTGGAAATCCACCAGGACGAATAAGGGTTGCCTAATAGGCGGAAACTCAATTACCCTAATTTGCCAAAACTTATCTAGTAACATATATCTTGATATATATGAAATAATAAGAAGCTCCTTTAAATATTATTCTTGAAATTATTTTCACTATCGAAAAAAATAACAATAATTTACAATTCGATTTTAATTCCTTTGTTTTGCCTGTAATTTGTTATATAATAAAAATAGAATATATAAATGGACCTTGATTATAAATTAATCTCCTCTTAGTAAAATATTTTAATAAGGGGTAAGATAATAAAATGGTTAAGAATAAAAAAATCTTAGGGATTTTAATCATTATAGGGTTGCTTTTAACTTTGATATTAACTAGAGATGGTTTGTTGATTGGTCAGCTATCTTATAATGATGATCAGGATTTAATACCTTTAAAAGAACTAAACAAGGATAGTGAAATTATTGAATTAATATATAATAGGAGTTCAATAAGAGAATACAATAGTACTCAACTTTCAAGGGATGTAATTAGTAAAGTTATCTGGTCAACTGTTGGCATAAATGCTGATGGTATGAGTGGACCAACACGGGCTACTCCGTCTGCAGGAGCAACAAACCCTCTTGTAATTTATGTTTCTGTTTCTAATGTAGATGAACTCGATAAAGGTTTATATAGGTATTTGCCAAAACAAAATGCTCTAAAATATGAAGTGAAAGAAAATATTTCTAATGAAATTTCTGAAGCTGCTATCAACCAGACTGCTGTAAAAGAAGCTCCTGTATCTTTGATAATCACAGCTAATTATAATAATACAACGAATAAATATGGAGAGAGAGGTATTAAATACGTTCATATCGAGAGTGGTGCTGCAGCCCAGAATGCACTGTTAACAGCTCAAAATTATGGATTGGGAGGAGTTATTATAGGGGCATTCGAGGCTGAAAAACTTAAAAAGATAATGGGGGATATATCTGAAGAACCCTTGCTTATTCTCCCCTTTGGTAATTATAACTGAAATATAAGAATTTCAGGTTGATTTATATGTGTAATCCATCCTATATAAAATTATATAAAGAGTCAAAATTGGAGGATAGAATAAGGAAAGCAGAGGATATTATAAGTAGTTGTCAATTGTGTCCACAAAAATGTGGGGTTGATAGAACTGTTGGCCAAAAAGGAATTTGTAAAATGATAGCAGAATAAAATTGCCAGTTATGGACCTTATTATGGCGAAGAAAATCCACTTGTAGGTAATAAAGGTTCAAAAACAATATTTTTTTACAACTGTAATTTGGGATGAATCTATTGTCAAAATTATAAAACAAGCCAGAAAGGTAAGGGGCGATTTATTTCACCTGAGCGACTGGCAGAAATAATGGTTGATTTTATTGCAAATGAACTATCAGAAAATACATTTCTTAATTTAATGGATTAATACTACTGTTCTTATATTTCAGAGTAATATGATGAATTAAATCAACAGATTAATTATAATAAGTTTAAAAGTCTTATTAATTATGCTCGAAAACAAGATTTAGATATGAACATGTATAAGTAATATTTATTAAATAAGGTGAGGCGATTAACATGAACACATCATATTTTTTCTTTAAATTATTCAAATTTTTCAAAGACGAAAATATTAAATGGTCAAAAAAAGTACTTTTTATTGTACCCTTTATATATTTTATTTCTCCAATTACCTTAATCCCTTATTACTTTTTCGCTTTAGCGGGATTATTGGATAATATTTTTGTATTATTAATTGGTCTATATTATATTAAAAAGACTATTGATCAATATGATCCTTATGATTCCAAGGAAAATGGTGAAGAGAGGAAGCATAAAGATAACGTTATAGACATAAATGATAGTGATTATGATTTAGACGAATAAATTCACCTGGGGTGTAATTGGTATGGAATATAAAGTTATTATTTTAATATTAGTTTTATTATTATTGTTTACCCTTCCTATAATGGGGTCAGAGGATTTAGAGGTTTCATTTATACAGGAATTAATAAATAAGGGGAAGTCAGAAAAAGCACTAAAAATCCTTAATAATGCAAATATTGAGAACAATCCTGACCTATTATATTTTAGAGCATTACTTTTAAGTTGGAATGAAGATTACAGAAAAGCAATCGAGATACTAACCGATTCAATTAAGAAATACCCAGATAGATTGGAATTTTATAATCAAAAAGCAAAAATTTACGGATGGATGGGTGATTATAAAAAAGCAGCTGAAATAATTAAAAAAGCACAGGCAAAGGAAGTTTCGGCTATTCGTACTGCCATCCTAGCTCAACACGCTGAATGGCAAAGTAATTGGTTTGAAGCTGTGAAATTGAGAAAAAAAGCATTTGAACAGGCTAAAGGAACTAATTTGGAAACAGAATATAAAAATTTGTGGAGTAAGACGAGAAAAAATATTCTACCAACTAATTTTGTAAAAATGGAATTAATATATGAAAAGGATAAACAAGATAACTTAACTACTAATATATTAATAGGACAAGAAAGACCAATTAGGGATGGTTTAACATTTGAAGGTTCTGGAGGAGTGAGTGTTTTAAGAGGAGAAACTAATTATTTGGCGAGAGGTAATATAAGTATTGAAAAACCTATTCTTTCTTCAAAAATAAGTTTAGATAGTTTTGTGAACTTGGAAGGAGGAGAAAATAAAAAGAGTCATTATAATGGTAGCTTCAATTATAATTTGAATGATAAAAATACTTTGGGTGTATATATTAATTTTTATGAATCGGCTAAAAGTTCTGATTATCAGACAATTGAATTGGAAAATGAGTATAAATACAAAAAAAGTGTGATAACGCTTAAAAACACTTCCAGACATGCTAGCTCTGGTTGGAACTATGATTTTGCTCAGCACTTAGATTTATATTATCCAACCGATAATTTTTTACTACATTTTACTTTAAGCCATTATGACGGAGGAGAATATGTATTTAGGGCAGGTTTCGAACTGTCTGATGTATTTTTAACTGAAAAATGGAAGATAAACAACTTATATAGTTGGATAAATAATAAAAGTACCGGGATGATTAATGTCAGATTCGATCGGAGAAAATAGATATTAAGGTTTATTAAAGATTTGTAAATTATTTTAAGGTCCAGTCTTGGGGTATTAAAGACTGGACTTGTTTTATTTATTCCTAAAAAAAAGGAAGTTTAAAATTAAAGGCGAATCTTATTATGAGGAGGCCTGGTAATGAGAGTAAATAATTTATTTGGTGGAACGTTTATAGGAGTAATCTTAGTTTTAGTAGGCTTGGCTACACTTTTAAGATCTTTTAATATTGATGTACCTTTTGGCAGGTTAATAATTGGTCTTTTAATAATATATGTAGGAGTGACCATTCTATTTGGAGGAGGAATAATTATTCCTGATGGTAACACTGCTGTATTTAGCAGTAGAAATATAAGAGTTACAGACCAAATTAATGATGAATATAGTGTTATTTTTGGAAGTGGGATAATTGATTTAACAGATATTAATTCTGATGTAGTAAAGAAAGATATTAAAATAAATACGATATTTGGGGCAAGTGAAGTTTTATTAGATTCTAATAAGTCGGTTAGAATGGATGTTTCTTCTGCATTTGGAAAAGCTTCTATGCCGGACGGTAATAAGATTACCTTTGGGGGCTATGAATATAATAATATAGCTGAAGAGGATAATAATATTGTGAACATTGAAGTTAGTACTGTATTTGGGAGCACCGATATAAGAAATATTAGGTAAACAGAACAATTTAAATCTAGGAAATAATAAAGAGAAGGTGAAAATTTGAAATTATATGATCTAACACAACCTATTGGAGTTTCTACTCCTCCCTGGCCAACTTTTAAACCATTTGAATTGAAATATTTTAAAAGATTATCTACTGAAAGAGTAAATGGACAGCTTGTTACAACCCCTAACCATATTGGAACACATTTAGATAGTGAGCGCCATTTTTGGACAGCGGGGAGAGACATCGCAAGCATTCCTATGACAGAATTATTTGGAGAAGGAGTTGTAGTGGACTTAAGTGATGTAATCGATGATTATGATATTTATGATTCCAAAATGATTGAAGATAGAGTAGAGGTTAAAGAAGGTGATATTTTAATCATAAATACCGGTTACCATAAATACAGTTGGGATCAGCCAGAAGCTGATGAAGAAAGGTACTTTATGAAACACCCCGGTCCAAATATGGAGTTTGCAGATTGGGTGACGAAAAAGAAATTAAAATGGATTGGGGTAGACTGTGGTGCTGCAGATCATCCCATGAACACAGTCTGCAGAAAATTAAGACCTGATTTAGCTAAAGAAGCAGAGAAACAACTAGAGGCGCCTTTAGACGAAATATTTTCTCATAAAGATAGTAGACAGTTTATGCATACAAAATTATTTCCAGAAGGTATAATTCATGCGGAAAATTTAGGGGGAGATATCGATAAACTTAGTAATAAAAGATTAATGATAGGCTTTTTCCCTTGGAAAGGGGTAGACATGGAAGCTAGTATTGGACGCTGTGTCGCTTTTGAAAAAGAATAGGTATATTTTTTTAAAAAATTAAATAATTAATGAATATACTTCCTATTTTTTACTCAAGTAATATTAATATTTGAGTCATGGAGTGGGAAGTTTTTTTATTATAAACAGAATAAATATTGTTTTCTTAATCTGCTCTTTAATTTTAAGAATCGTGCTCTAAAATATACATTTATGATATAATAAATATACAAATAATTAATAAATATATAATAAAGGGAGGTAAATGCTTGTTACTTTATTAAAACAGCAATTTAGTCAATAAAAACAATCATATAAATGGAATAGTGACAGGTATAAGATCAAAGCTGCAAAATATGATTTTATCATTGTAGGCTCGCGTGCTGGGGGATCTACGCTTGCCTGGGAATTAGCCCAGAAAGGGAAAAGGGTATTAATGCTGTAAAGAGGGTATGATATTAAAAAAGTTGGTCAGTTTAAAAATATTTTAAGTTTCTATGAGCTATATAAGCAGACAAAAACTCCTAATAAATTAAAAGAGTGGTGATACTGTATCATACCTTGATGCCGGGAGGAACTACAATGGTTTCCGCTGGTAATGGGGTGACAGGATTAGAGAATAAGATGAGTAATATAGGTATTAACCTTGAAGGAAAACTTAAAGAAACTATAAGTGAGTTAAAAGTGTTTCCATCATCGGGTAGAATACATTCAACCGGTTCTATAGCGATATACAATGTTTGATTAGAACTTGGATATAATATGCCCAAGTTTATTGGCCAAGATAAGTGTATTAATTGTGGAAGGTGTGTTTTTGGTTGTAAAAATAATGCCAAATGGACTGCTGAAAGTTATCTTGATAGGGCGGTGAATTTGGGAACTTAAATTGAATGTGATAGTAGGGTAGAAAGAGTTATAATAGAAGATAATATTGCTATAATTGTTGAAGATATAAGTAATGAGGGTAGATTTAAATATTTCGCATCAAATATTATTTTAGCCGCAGGAGGATTAGGTGCTCCTGTGATTTTACAGAATTCAAAAATATACGAGGAAGTAGTGGGAGAGAATTTATTTGTAGATTTATTTCTTAATGTTTATGGGATTATAAGACTATAAATCAAATTAATGAACTCCGCATGAGGTTTGTGGATAGAGAATTACATGAGGACGAGGGATTTATTATTTTATCTTTTGTGAATAGAGATAAAAAAATACGATTTATAGAAAGTGGGATAAAAGGGTATAGAATTCCAAATAAAAAAATTAATAGGAATGATGGTAAAAAACGCAGATGAGTCTTCTGGTAAAGTTTTTCTAAAATAAACCGTATCTAAAGCAGTCAAAACAAAAGACTGGAAAAAATTTAAAGTGAGGTATAGATATTTCTAAGGAAATCTTAATAAAAGCAGGAGCAAATTGAAAACTCAATATTAATCTCAAAGCCCCAGGAAGCATATTCCGGGGGAACTGCTGCAATTGGTAAATTTATAGATAATAAATTACATAGTAAAGTAGGTAAAAGTTTTTTGATTATTTTTTATTAAGAAAAGCATAGGGCATTTGTAAAGATAATATCCTATTTCTTTTCACAGTCGATTTTATATATTATAGTTTTTTTAATTTTGCCGTTATAATTTTTGAGTTGAAAGGTTATTTCACTTTTCCCTTCGCTTTCTACAAATACATACCAGATATGATGACCGGGAGCACCTAAAATATCTTCCTTCTTTTTATTTTCAATATATCTATCATGGATAATATCAGCTACTTTGTTATTATCAATTGAATAATACCATTTATAAGGAGTTGTGATGTTTTCCTTTAAACGGATTACAAATATGGAAAATGGAGTTATTTCTTTTTTTATTTCTATTTCTTTTTCCGTGTTGCTAGAAGCATAAGATGATAATAAGAGAATGAATACAATTAGGAAAATTAATAATTTGGATTTAATTTTAATCACCGCCCTTTCGAAGGAATATTTATTAATTAGTTAAGTCTTATTGTTTAGAATGAAGATACTACCTATATTTATTATTTATATATATACATAAAATAACCTTCTCCTTTAATAATAGTTACCCCATACATTTATAACTCACCGTGAAATTTACGTGTTATTTATTTTTTTTCATCCTTGACATCGGGCCTGTAAATAATGTAAATTACTATTAAAGAGTATATTATTTTAATACGATATAAAATAACTATAAAAAAGGATTGATTTATATGGCTTCTATTGGTATTTGTATGGGTGCATCTAATATTAAAGTAGTTAAGATTAGTAGAAACAGTGAAGAATTAAAGATAAATCAATATCTTACAAATCATCATGAGGGTAATGCAAAGGGGACTTTAAAAGATGTTTTAAAAGAATTTCAATTTGATGAAGATTATAATTTTGCAGTTACTGGTAGGAAGTTTAAAGAATTTGTTAATTTACCTTCATTATCAGAACCGGAAGCAACTGAATTAGCTTATCACAGCCTGAAAGATAAATATGGTGAAGTAGAAGCTATAGTAAGTGCCGGTGGTGAAACCTTTATGGCTTATGAACTGGATAAAGAAGGTAAAATTGCGGATGTTCATAGTGGTAATAAATGTGCTTCCGGGACCGGCGAATTTTTCCTACAACAAATAAAAAGGATGGATTTAAGTTTAGAAGAGGCCCTCGATATTGCTAAAATAGAGAATCCATACCATGTTTCAGGTAGATGTTCAGTATTTTGTAAAAGTGATTGTACACATGCCCTAAATAAAGGTGAGGATAAGGGTAGAATAGTAGCTGGACTGTGCAGTATGATGGCAGATAAAATAATGGAATTACTTTCTAATTTCCATCCGGAAAGTATAATGGTGGTTGGGGGAACCAGCCGCAATAAAGTTATGATTGATTTCCTTAAAAATAGAGTAAGTAAAGTAGTCGTACCTAAAGAGGCAGAATACTTTGAAGCATTAGGAGCTTCTTTATGGAGCGAAAAATACGGTGTGAGTTTAAACGAGAGTAATCTATATGATAAAGAACATAGTTCATTTGACTTTCTACCAGCTCTAAAAGATTATAAAGATAAGGTTTCCTTTCATGAGATCGATAGAGACCAGATTAGAGAGGGAGATAGATGTATTTTAGGTGTAGATGTAGGATCTACTACCACTAAGGCGGTAATAATGAGGGAAGAAGATAATGCTTTACTTTCCTCTGTATATCTGCGGACCAGTGGAGATCCTGTAGCTGCTGCCAAAAACTGTTATAGTGAACTTTTAGAAGAAGCTAGTGAACATAATATAAATATTGTGGGGCTTGGAGTAACAGGATCTGGACGGCAGATTGTTGGTTTACATGCTTTAACAGATTCAATACATAATGAAATTATGGCCCATGCAAAAGCTGCAGTCTTTTTTGATAAAAAAGTTGATACGATTTTTGAAATCGGTGGACAAGATGCAAAATATACTTATATAGTTAATCAGGTTCCAACAGATTATGCTATGAATGAAGCATGTTCAGCAGGAACCGGTTCTTTCTTGGAAGAAGCGGCTCATGAATCATTTAACATCGAAATGACTGAAATAGAAGATATTGCATTAAAAGGAGAAAATCCTCCTAATTTCAATGACCAATGTTCTGCCTTCATCAGCAGTGATATTAAGAGTGCTATTCAAGAAGGTATAGAAATAGAAGATATCTGTGCAGGTTTAGTATATTCAATCTGTTTAAACTATACAAATCGTGTAAAAGGCAATAGGCCTGTAGGTGATAAAGTCTTTATGCAGGGCGGGGTTTGTTACAATAAAGCTGTTCCAATTGCAATGGCAGCTTTAACAGAGAAAGAGATAATTGTTCCTCCTGAACCTGGTTTAATGGGTGCTTATGGTGAAGCATTGATGGTTAAAGAACATTTAAGCTTAGGCCTTACAGAAGAAAAACAATTTAACTTAGAAGAACTGGCAAATAGAGAAATCACTTATCATGAACCATTTATTTGCCAAGGGGGAAAAGAAAACTGTGATCGGCAATGTGAAATAAATGTAATGGAGATTGAAAACGATAAATATCCTTTTGGGGGAGCATGTAATAAATATGTGAACCTATCACATGATGTTGATTATGATGTTGAAAAATTAGATCTAATTAATAAAAGAGAAAAGATGGTTTTTGATGATTATTTTTCTTTACCAGATGAAGAAAATCACAAGGGTAAGATTGGTTTGAACCGCTCATTATCTATTAGTTCATTATTGCCTCTGTATTCAGAATTTTTTGCTGAACTTGGCTTAGAGGTTGTCTTGCCGGATGAAGTCAAAGAAGAGGGCATACAACAGGAGACAGCTGCCTTCTGTCACCCGGTAGAGATTAGCCATGGTTATATGTATGACTTGCTTTCTAATAATAGTTATGATTATATATTCCTCCCCCATATAAAAGGGCTTTTTGTCGAAAATGGAGCAGAAGAAAGCATGCTTTGTCCGCTGGCTCAGGCTGAACCATATTATTTAAGTTCTGTTTGGCCTGAACTTAAAAAGGATAATGTATTTTCACCTGTTTTAAGTTTCAAAGATGGATATGAATCTGCTGTTTCCCAGTTTGTAAAAGTTGCAAAAGATCTTGGTTTTTCTGAAGAGGCGGCTAAAAAAGCATACCAGAAGGCGGTTAAAAACCAAAGAGATTTTGAAAACCACTTAAAAGAGATGGGGAACAAGGTATTAGAATATCTTGCAGAAAATCCTTCTGAAAAAGCCGTTGTACTTTTTGGTAGACCCTATAATGCGTTTGTTTCCGAAGCAAATATGGGTATACCACATAAATTTGCATCAAGGGGAGAAATCATCTTATCTTTTGATATGCTGCCTATTGATGAAATTGAAGTTTCTGATAAAATGTATTGGTCCATGGGTCAAAAAATAATGAAAGGTGCCAATTATGTTAGTGAGCAAACTTCATTGTTCGGCGCATATATTACAAATTTTAGTTGTGGACCAGATTCATTTTTAATAAACTATTTTCGGGATGAAAACGGTAGTAAACCTTCTTTGACTCTAGAATTAGATAGCCATACAGCAGATGCAGGCTTAAATACGAGGATAGAAGCATTTCTAGATGTTGTAGATAGTTATCGAAAACTACAGGAAGAAGACTCCCTTCCGATTGAAGAAAAAACTAATTATAAAAAAGCAGATATAGATTATGAAAATGATGTAGAGTTTATTGACTCTTTAGGAGTGAGGTACTCTTTATATGACGATAAAGTTAAGGTACTCATCCCTTCCATGGGAGGTTTAACAAGTAAAGCTTTTGCTGCTGCTTTTAGATATTGTGGAATAAATGCGGTAGCTTGTGATCCACCTGGAAAAGAAGAACTTAAATACGGGAGAGCTAATTCTACTTCAAAAGAGTGTTTACCTTTACAGTTAACCCTAGGAAGTTTATTAAAGTATTTAGATGAACGGGAAAATGGTGATGAATTATTAGTATATTTTATGCCGGAAGCTTCCGGTCCTTGTCGTTTTGGTCAGTACAATGTATTAATTAATAACTTGATTGAGGAGCAGGAAATTGAAGATGTAGCTCTATTAACATTAACTGCTGATAACAGTTATGCTGGTCTGGGTCGGGATTTTACATTAAGAGGTTGGCAGTCTGTAATAGTTGCTGATGTTCTAGAAGATATTTATAGTACAATAATAACTCTGGCAGAAAATAGCGAACGAGCCTTAGAGATCTTTGAAAAAAGTAAAAATCGAATATTTAAGAATTTAGAGAGTAATTCTTGGTTTAAACTTAAAGATATTTTAAAAGAAGAGGCTAAAAGTCTTTCTAAAATTGAATTAAAGGAAAATTATAAAAACGCTAAAAAGGTGGCACTTACTGGGGAAATATATGTTAGAAGCGATGAATTTTCTCGGCGCTATTTAGTAGAAAAGTTGGCTGAAAAAGATATTGTTACAAAGGTGGCTCCGAATAATGAATGGCTTTATTATGTTGATTACCTTCTCGAAAATGGTATAAATAAACCTGATCCAGGTTTTGTACAAAAATTCAAACAGATTGTTAAAGGCTTTTTTCAACATCGTATTGATAAAACTATTAAAGAAATTATGGCAGACTCGGGCCTTTGTGAATACAAACTCACAGATATAGATGAAGTAATTGAATCTGCTGAAGATATAATATCTCCTGAATTGACCGGAGAGGCTGTTTTAACAATAGGTGGTACTGTTGATGAAATTATTGATGATGTAGATGGAGTGATTATTATTGGTCCCTTTGGTTGTATGCCTCACAGGGTAGCGGAATCAATTTTAAATTCTTCTCTCGAAGAACAAAAGAAAAAAAATGTTAACGATAAAGAAAGCAAAGAAGTTTTAGATAGATTTTCTTCCTTGCCATTTTTAGCCATTGAAGTTGATGGCAGTGTATTTACACAGGTGATTGAAGCAAGAATTGAATCCTTTAGCTTACAAGTTGAAAGAGTAAATAATTTCAAAAAGAGAAAAAGAAAATATATTAGAAGATAAATATTTAATTAAAAATGATATTCATGAATAAACAATCATTGATTTGAGAAATTATTGAGGGGGAATAGATTTGTCACATAAAACAGCAAAATCTGCCTATAAAAATTTAGAAGAAAGAATTAATCAATTTCCACAAGGAGCCCCTCCTTCTGAAAGTTTATATAAGATATTAAGTATCCTCTTTAGTGAAAAAGAGGCGAAAGTAGTAGCTCAATTACCGATTAAACCGTTTACAGTAAAAAAGGCGAGTAAGATTTTAAATAAAAATGAAGCTGAAACTGAAAAAATACTTGATGAGCTTGCAGAAAGGGCTATCCTATTGGACTCAGAATATAATGGAGTGAAAAAGTATATACTACCTCCTCCAATGGCTGGATTTTTTGAGTTTTCGATGATGCGGGTGAGACATGATGTTGACCAAGAATTATTGGCTGAGCTATATTATCAATATTTAAATGTGGAAGAAGATTTTATAAAAGATCTCTTTTTAGGTAGTGAAACAAAATTAGGTCGCGTATATGTTCAGGAAGAAGTACTTTCAAACGATAATTTAGTGCATATTCTCGACTATGAAAAAGCAAGCCATATAATAGAAACAGCAGATCATATAGGAGTCAGTACTTGCTACTGTAGGCATAAAATGCACCATCTTGATAAAGCTTGCGATGCTCCATTGGATATATGTATGACATTTAATACTACGGCTGATTCTCTTATTAGGCATGGGCATGCCCGAAGAGTTGAGACTTCTGAGTCTATTGAGCTACTTCATAAGGCGTACGAGCACAATCTCGTTCAATGTGGTGAAAACGTAAGGGAAGACCCGGCTTTTATCTGTAATTGTTGTGGATGCTGCTGTGAAGCCCTAGTAGCAGCCAGAAAATTCGGACATTTGCATCCTGTACAAACTACTCATTATTTACCTATAATTAATCATGAAAAATGTACTGAATGCGAAGAATGTTTAGAAGCCTGTCCGATCGGTGCTATAAGTAAAAAGGATGATAAAATAACAATTGATAAGGAAGTATGCCTAGGATGTGGTGTTTGTGTTAGATCTTGTCAAACTGGAAGCCTTAGTTTGAAGCGCCGTAAGGAAGAAATTATAACACCCCTTAATTCTGTCCATAGGACGGTAATGATGGCAATTGAAAAAGGCAAATTGCAGAATTTAATTTTTGAAAACCAGGCTTTTGCCAGTCATAGGGCTATGGCGGCAGTCGTTTCAGCAATTTTAAACCTACCCCCAATTAAACAAATGATGGCAAGTAAACAGATGAAATCAAGATATCTCGAAAAGATGATCAGCAAATTAGGGTAGAAACCAAACGGATAATATTGCTAAATTTTAAGTTTGGAATAACAGTGTTACTTGTTATTAGAGAATATGAGTGATATAATTTTAGATAAAGATAAGTATCTTAAGAGGGAAGAGTTAAAATGGATATAACTAGCATCAAATGGAAAAAACAAATAATTTATGTAGTTGTTTTTTTAGCTATAGTATTTTCTTTGAAAATATTTATTTTTACACTTACGCCATTTTTCCTTGCCCTATTACTATCTCTGGTGATAGATAAGCCGGTCTGTATACTATCCAAGAAAATCCCTAGAAATCTCGCTGTATTAATAATGATATTGATTGTTCTAACTGGTTTTGTATTATTTTCTATTTTTATTGTAACCAATACGGCTTATGAATTAATATATTTATCAAGGTATTTGCCCGAGTATCGGGAACAAATTGTGGAATACATAGATGAATTATTATTAAAACAAAGAGAAATGTTTGAGAGAATGCCTGATATTGTGAGTAATATACTAACTAGGATTTTAGATAATGTATATCAACGGGGAGAAGGCTATCTGTCCAGAATGATTAACTGGTCTCTAAATATTACTTTCTATATTCCGGGTTATATAATAGTATTATTATTTACTATCATCGCCACGTTCTTTTTAAGCAAAGACAAAAAAGAAATTTTAAGCTTTTTAAGATCGAAAGATAAACTTGCCCAGGTTTTGGATTCGAGTATAATAAATGATATATTTAGCTATCTAAAAGTGCAGTTGCTGATTTTAACTAATACAACAATCTTAACAGGAATTACATTTTATATTTTAGGTTATCCCTATATAATTTTATTGGCTTTTTTAAACGGAATATTAGATTTAATACCTGTTATTGGACCAGGGGCAATATTATGGCCGTTAGTTATTTATAATGTCTTCATGAGTAATATAAGAAACGCAATTATACTATTTGTTTTATATATTGTTTTAATAAGTGCTCGTCCTTTCTTAGAAAGCAAGATATTAGGTCGAAATATAGGAGTTCATCCTTTGATATTATTGTTAGGGATTTATATTGGATTAATAACAATGGGATTGCAGGGTATTATATTGGCTCCGTTATCTATTATCACCTTTAAGGCAATATTGAATACCGGGTTAGAATTCGAATCAACCACACCCTTAAATAATAAAAAAAATATCTAATTTATATATACTATAATTCATCCCTTCTAATTGCTAGTTATCCTGGCAATTTAGAAGGGCTTTTTATGTATAACCAGTACAATAATGTAAAAAATTATTAAAGGGAATATTTTTTAATTGTAGAATAACTAAACATGGATTTTAAAATTTTGTCAGGTGAAGTTTTTAAAACAGTAGTTATAAGGGGAGGAAAAACTACTATTTTGAAGAGTTATAAACTCAAATAATACATAGGGGTGTTTTCAATGAAGATCAGCGAATTTTCAAATAAATATAATTTATCGAATGATACAGTTCGTTATTATATGAAGTTAAACTTACTCGTACCACAGAAAAAAGGTGGGCATTATCAATTTGATAAAGAGTGTGAGAAAGATATTAAAGAAATATTAAGATTGAAGAATATGGACTTTACTTTACAGGAAATAAAAAAGATTTTATATTTCAAAAGAATCGGTAAATTATCTTCTTATCAGAAGAATAAATATTATCAAAGTTTATATAAAAACAAAATAGAAGAAATAGAAGAAAGAATTAGTGGGTTAAAAAAATCACGGGATGATTTAGAAGAAAAAATAAATAAATTAGATAAAATAAATAAAGATGAAAAAACAATTTTTGGGATCAGCTTAGATGCATTATCAGTGTTTTCTTGTCCAGTATGTAATAATGAACTTTCTTTATCAGCAGAAAGTGTCAAAAATAATCAAATAATCCAAGGAAGTCTCAGTTGTAATTGTGGTAAAAGCCTGATGATAAAAGAGGGTATTATTTATGATATTAATCCCCCCGAGAGTAAACAAGTTGAAGAAAATCATATAGAAAAGTATATTCAAAATACCCATCCTGATTTCATGGATAAATCATATAATAGCATGGAGTGGCTTAAAAAAGAATTAAACAATGAGGATTTAGAAAATAAGATAATTTTAGAACCGGGTACTGGTTATGGATATTTTTTAAGACAAATTTATAATGAATTACCCGAAAGTTCTTATTATATTTGTGTGGATAATAATCCTGAAATAAATAGATATCTAAAGAGTATATTAGAAATGACAGGTAAGCACCCCAACGTAATATTTATAACTAGTAATTTACCCAAATTACCTCTTAAAAAGAATGTAGTGGATTTATTGGTTGATTTTACAGGAACTTCCTGTTATTGTTTTGAAAATAAAGAATTCTTACTTCCATTATTGGATAACTATTTAAAAGAGAAAGTTATATTATTAGCTACCTTTATAATTTATAAAAAGTTTGGGCCTAATAGTATTGTGGACAGGAGTTATAGAAGTAATTTCAGATATGAAAAGATAAAAAAGAATATTGAAAAACAGGGATTTGACTTAGAAAAAGAACAAAAGTCGGAAGTTCAATATATCAGAGAAAGTATGGGTAAACATGAAGATTTTGCCCAACCTGGAGACAGAATATATTCATACCAAATAAAGGGTAAAAGGTCGAGTTAACACGACCTTTTCTTTAATTTCACAATAAAAAACAATAAATTAACCCTTGTAATAGAGTTAACTATAACTTATATAATTTTATATATAAAATAAATTATTTGAAAAGAGGGGATTATTATGTATGAAGAATGGATGGAAAATTTTTTGTTACTGGGGTTAAGAATTGGTAAAAAATTTAAAGAAAAAGACAATCAGTTTGTAGATGCCTATATAGGTCCCGAAAGGTTAGAACAAATTGTAAAAAATAAGGAAAAAATAGGCAACCCAGAACTTTTAAACACAGCAGAGAAATTAATAACTGGTTTAGAAGAAATGAATATTGAAGATAATAGGAAAGAATATTTAAAAAAACAACTAATAGCCATGGAAACCGTATTAAGGATATTAAATCAAGAAGAACTAGAATTCAAATATGAGGTAGAAAATATATTTGATATTAAACCACGGTGGATAGAAGAGAAACATTTTGAAGAAGGTCTCAACTTATATCAAGAGGGTTTACCTGGAAATGGTAAATTGGATGAAAGATTTAATATATGGTCTCAAAGAAATTTTTATGAATTTGATTCGAATGAATCCAAGAAAAATTTTATAATATTTATAATTAACGAGTTAAAGAAGAGAACTACAAATTTCATTAACTTACCTGAACAAGAAGATTTAGTTATAAAAATGGTTTCAGACAAAAGATTTGGAGCCTCAACAAGATATCTTGGTAATTATAGATCCAAAATTGAGATTAATGATGATATTCCTTTTAATTTCTTTTTACTTTTACCTTTAATCAGTCATGAATTATATCCAGGACATCATACTGAATTTTGTTTGAAAGAAGAAAATCTTATTGAAGGGAAAAATTATACTGAGAATAATATTTTTATATTATATAGTCCGTGGCTTGTTATTGCAGAAGGACTCGCTGAGGTAGCTTTTGAAATGTTATTTAAAGCAAGTGAGGCAGCTGAATGGTTAAAAGATAATATATATAGTCAGTATAATATAAATACTGATGATGTAGGATTAAATTATATAATAAGGGCTTCAAGACTTAATTCTTTAGATCAAATATCAAGCAATGCTGCAATTATGATAGAGGAAGGAAAACCAGAAGACGAGGTCAAAAATTATATTAAAAAATATACGCTGCAAACCGACTATATGGTTAACCATATAGTTCAAAACTTGCAAAGCTCAGAATTTAAAAGAATATATTCTTTTGCATATTCACACGGAAGTAAAATTATAAGAGATTATTTAAATAAAGGTGATAAAAAGAAAAGGTTGATTAAATTATTAGGAGAACAATGTTATCCCTCCGGTTTATAAGATAAATTAAATAATAGCGATATAAGGGTGGAGTTTCCTCCATCTTTTACTTTTTTAAAATCAAATTTATTTAAAATTGACTATTGCACTGGAGTCTCCTCCATATAATATACTTTATTTAAAATAAAGGAGGAGACTTTATGTTTAAAAAAATATCAAAAAAAATTATAAAAAGTGAAAATAATTTGGAAAACAAAAATTTGATCTTATTTCTTTCTGGCAAATCTATTTCATTATTTGGATCAGCTATATATACTTTTGTAGTGGGACTTTATCTATTAAAAACAACAGGATCGGGACTTACCTTTGCGACCAATATAGTATTGTATACGTTACCGATTGTATTTATAAATCCATTTGCTGGTGTATTAGCAGATAAAATAAATAAGAAGAAAATAGTAGTAGGTTCTGATTTTTTAAATGGAATATTTCTTTTAGGAGTATATTTATTGTCTATAAGAATTGGTTTAAGTACTTATCTTGTGTATATAAGCACATTTTTAATGACCGTTTTATCAGTATTTTTTAATATAGGCATAGAATCAGCTAAACCTAATTTAGTAAGAAAAGAAAGTTTGGTTAAGATTAATTCCTTGGCAAGAGTAATAGAATCCACTTCTCATTTGATAGGTCCGGTAGCAGGTGGTTTAATATATGTAGTTTTAGATACTAAAATATTTATTTTAATTAATGCAATTTCCTTTCTTTTTGCTGCTTTATTAGAGTATTTTATTAATTATGATTTTAATAAAAATTCAGATACTGAAAAGCCAGTAGTAGATAAATTTATACATTCAAGTGTTTGGTTAAAAATGGAAGAAGGATATAATTATCTTTTTACTCGTTCTCATTTAAAGGGATTAGTGTATGTATTTATAGGTTTAAATTTCTTTTTCAATTTCACAATCATTGTTCCACTTCCATATTTATTAAATACTTTGTGGAAAGTAGATTCTTTTATATATGGGGTTGTACAAAGCGGTTTACCAATTGGAATGATTTTAGGGGCTTTATATGTAAAAAGGATTTTAAATCATATTGAATACAGTACAATGCTTAAAAAAATAGGATTTTATAGTAGTTTTGTTGTATTAGGATTTGCTTTACCAATGGTAATCATTTCAGATTCACCCCATCAGATTTTTATATTGATTTATTATACTATATTAATGATCATATCTGGTATTGTAGTATCATTAGTGGATATTCCTGCGAGTGTTTTGCTACAAAAAATAGTACCTGGAAAAATATTAGGGAGAGTAATAAGTGTGAAGTTGAGTATAATCAAAATAATCGTTCCGATTACTTTATTACTCTCGGGTTATCTATTAGAGTTAATTCCTATAATCTATATTTTTCTAATAGGATCTTTTATCTTTTTGTTGTTCAATATACTATTTTTTAGGTCTACTCCAGGGAAGGATTTTATCAATATAAGTGGAGTTAATTTAATTAGTCATTAAAATTTTTATATTTTAAGATTAGCACTGCTTATTTTAGTATTTGACAATTCTCTTCATTTTCTTTAAACTAGTGTTGAGGTGGTTTTGCAAAGGAGGGGAAGTCAATGCTAAATGGAAGCAATGAGAACAATTATGACAGTAAAGATTATAGTTATATGAATTTACTGAAGAAGTTTTATAATTATTATGTAAAAGATAGGAAGCATAGATATTTTTCCGTACAATTTTTGCACTTCGTGGGTGCCCTATTAGCATTAGTACCTCCATTAATTATTAGAAGTATAATTGATGATGCTATACCTAGTGGGGAATTCAGAAACATTTTAATCTTAGTATTTTGGGCCTTAGGAATTTATCTAAGTACTAATATTATAAGGTATATAAGGGTATATTATGGACATAAGTACGCTCAATATATAACTAGAGATATGAGAAATGATTTATACAATCACTATCAAGATTTATCGATGTCTTTCCATGATAATAAAAAGACCGGGGAACTAATGTCTAGAATAATAGATGATTTAAACCGTTTACAGGAGTTTGTTCATCACGGTCCAGAGGCTATAATATCTTCTTTTGTGTTAATAGTTGGCACAGTAATTATATTATTTTCTATGAGTGTAAGATTAGCAATAGTTAGTTTAATATTTACACCTGTTTTACTTGTTTTTGGCTATTATTTAATGAAAAAAATGCATAAAGCATTTCGCCGAACCAGAGAAAATAAGGCTTCAATGAATGATAAATTAGAAGATAATCTTGCCGGTATTAAAGTAATAAAAGCTTTTAATAATGAAGAATATGAAAAACACAGATTTGCACAAAAAAATAATGAACATGCTGAAGCTAGAATGATGGCAATTAAATATATAAGTATTTTAATTCCGGGCTCAAGATTATTAAATGTATTTGGTATTCTTGCTATTTTAAGTTATGGGGGATATTTGACTTCAGTTGGTGCAATTACCATTGGTACTATTGTTGCTTTTTATGGTTATTTAGAAAGATTTAGAGAACCTTTATTAAGAATGGTCCATATGGCCGAGGGTATAAGTAGATTTTTTGCCAGTATTGAAAGGTTTTTTAATCACATAGAGATTACACCAGGTATAAAGAGTAGGCCAGGAGAATTGCCCGCAGGTGATATAAAAGGAAAAGTCAAATTTGATAATGTACATTTCTCATATGATGATGAAGAAGTTCTAAAAGGAATTCATTTGGAAGCTGCTGAAAATCAAACAATAGCATTAGTTGGCCCCAGTGGTTCAGGTAAAACCACTATTGTAAGGTTGCTGCTTAGATTATATGAAATAGATAAAGGAAGAATAACTATAGATGGGATAGATCTTCAAGAATATAATATAGAAGAGTTACGTAACTCGATGGGAATGGTTATGCAGGAAGATTTCTTATTCTCTACTACTGTTGCTGAAAATATAGCTTATGGTAAGCCCAATGCTTCCGAAGAAGAAATTGTAAAAGCTGCTAAACAAGCAAATGCTCATCATTTTATAATAGAAGAATTATCTGAAGGTTATGATACCCAAGTTGGTCAAAGAGGGGTTAAGTTATCCGGAGGTCAGCGACAGAGAATTTCTATTGCAAGAGCATTTTTAAAAGACCCAAGAATCTTAATATTAGATGAAGCTACTTCTTCGGTAGACTTAGAAACCGAAGAATTAATCCAGGAAGCAGTGGATGAAGTTACTCAAAACAGAACTACTTTTATTATCGCACATAGATTATCCACTATAATTAATGCCGATAAGATATTATTTATACAGCAAGGGGAATTAGTGGAAAAAGGCAAACACAAAGAATTAATAGAAAAAAATTCTCATTATAAAGAATTTTATTCAAAACAGTTCCAAACAGCATAAAATAAGCAACTAATAAAGGCGCTCATTTAACTGATGAGTGTCTTTATTTTATCTAAAAACAGGATTTTAATTTATTGCCTTAATAGTTATTTAATAGATACTATAATAATGATTGAATAATAAAAAGTTAGAGAGGTCGATTAATATGAATTTATCTATAAATAATCCTCAATTTTGGAGAACCAATGGAATAAATGAAAAAGTCAAGCAAGAATTTAGAGTAATAATTGATAAAGAAGGTAATTTACAAATACCAGAGAAAATAAAAGATAATTTAGAATTAAAACCGGAAACCGAATTAAAATTGAAGGCCGGTGATTCTTCAATTATAATTAAAAGAGCCGATCCTTTATTAACAAAGGTATATGTAGAGCCTACTACAGAGTGCAATCTAAACTGTAAAACTTGTGTTAGACATTCTTGGAATCAAGAACTAGGACATATGGAAATGCCAGTATATAAAAAAATGATTGAAGATTTAAAAGAGTTTAAAAAATTAAATAAGATTAGTTTTTGGGGAATTGGAGAGCCACTGTTTCATCCTAATATCATTGAGATGATAGATTCAGCTAATGAACTGCCTGTCAAAACACAGATTATAACAAACGGCTTACTATTAGATGAAAAGGTGGGTAATGAATTATTAGAAGCTGGTTTGGATAGCTTGGTAGTTTCGATAGATGGTACTTCTCCTGAAACTATGTCAGACCTCAGATCTGGAGCTGATCTTAAGCAAATTATAAATAATGTTAAGAGCTTTAAAAAGTACAAAAATAAAATAAACCCAGAGGTTGAGATAGGAATAGAATATGTAATAATGAAATCTAATGTTGATGAATTAAAAGATCTAAGAAAGTTAGCGTATGAACTTGGTGCTTCCTTTATTTTCTTAACTAATTTATTACCCTATACAGAATCAATGACAGATCAGATTCTTTATTCATATAGTATAAGTAGGTCTAAGCCTAAAGAGAGAACAGACTTAAGGCCGGAAGTTTATTTACCGCCCACTGACCTAACGAAGGAAACAATAAAAGGATTGTCGAAAATTATGGGTAAAACCAGCTCTGTTAGTACTAATCAGGTTCCCTTTGATCCACATGGTGGTTACTGTAAATTTGTTGAAGAAGGGAGCATTGCAGTTAACAAAAATGGGGAGATTAGCCCATGTATAGCATTAATGCATAGTTATAATTGTTATCTACGTGAAAGAAAGAAATATATTAAAAATTATTCATTAGGAAATACCAGTAAAAATAATATTCAAGAAATATGGAATAGTAATGAGTTTAAAGATTTTAGAAAAAAATTAATAGAATTTCCCTTTTCAGAATGTACCCAGTGTTCTGGTTGTGATATGTCAGAAACTAATGAAGAAGACTGTCATGGTAATACTTTTCCCGTGTGTGGTGATTGCTTATGGGCAAAAGGTGTTATTCAATGTCCATAAATAAATATAAATAAAGAGTATAAAGATAACATAATAAAGCAGGATTTAATTATTTTCTCTCTAATAAATATAATATACCTTCGAGTCTCTGAACCTAAAAAATTTAAAAAGTTTATGGTGATTTGACCGTTGGGTTAAAGTAGAAATACTTTAGCCTCCCGTGCTTGGAAAGAAGAAAATTTTTAAAGGAGGTATCATTATTAATGGGAAAAATTCAAGATTATTCTGTGGTGAGAGTTAATCTTACTAATCAAGAAATAACAAGAGAAAAAGTTGCAGGAGAAATGGTTCAAAAATATTTAGGTGGCCGAGGTTTAGCTTCTAAGATCTTATATGATGAAATCGATCCTGAAATAGATCCATTAGGTCCCGAAAATAAATTGATTTACGCTACCGGATTATTAACTGGAACTGCTGCCTCTACAGGTGGGCGATACATGGTAGTTACAAAAGGTCCCTTAACAGGTACAATTGCTAGTAGTAACTCAGGTGGTTTTTTTGGAGCTGAAATGAGATTTAGTGGTAACGATATGATAATATTTGAAGGTAAATCTGAAAAACCTGTATATTTATCAATAAAGGGCAATGATGTTCAATTAAAAGATGCTAGTGACCTATGGGGAAAAAAGGTTATTGATACAACAGATCAATTAATAGAAGAATTTGGAGATGAGAACGCAAAAGTAAGTTGTATTGGTCCTGCAGGAGAAAACGAGGTTCTTTTTGCCTCCATTATGAATGAAAAACATAGGGCTGCAGGGAGAACTGGAGTTGGTGCTGTAATGGGTTCCAAGAACTTAAAGGCGGTAGTTGTGAGAGCAGATCAAAATCAGGTTAAATATAATAAACAAGATGCTATGGAGGTAGTAAAAAAGCAGACCCAAACTCTTAAAGAACATGGTGTTACAGGAGAAGGTTTACCTTCCTTAGGTACTAAAGTTTTAGATAATATTATAAATTCAAGTGGATTATATCCTACTAATAATTTCCAATTTGGCACCTTTGATGCTACTGAAGAGATATCAGGGGAAGCGTTAGTAGAAAAAGGATATTTACAGGCTAACAAAGGTTGTTATGGTTGTCCAATCCGCTGTGGTAGAGAGGTCAAACTTCCTAACGGCAGAGAAGGTGAAGGTCCTGAATATGAAACTGGTTGGGCCTTTGGTGCAGACTGTGGTGTGGATGACCTGAATGCAATTACAGAAGCGAACTTTTTATGTAATGATCTTGGGCTTGATACAATTAGTGCGGGAACAACCATAGCTAGTGCTATGGAGCTTTTTGAAAAAGGACATATTGATGAGGATGAACTAGAAAATGGCCCCAAATTGAATTTTGGGTCTTCGGAAGCGATAGTCTATTATACAAAACAGATGGGATATAGAGAAGGTTTCGGAGACAAATTAGCAATGGGGTCTTATAGATTAGCAGAGGAAAAAGGACATCCTGAACTTTCAATGACAGTTAAGAAGCAAGAATTACCTGCCTATGACCCCAGAGGTGTTCAGGGACATGGCCTACAATATGTTACTTCCAATCGTGGTGGTTGCCATGTTAGAGGTTATATGATTTCACCTGAAATTTTGGGAGCACCTGAAAAATTAGATCCACAAGAGTTAAAAGGTAAACCAGAATGGGTTAAAATCTTCCAGGATTTAACCGCTGTGATTGATTCTATTGGCATGTGTTTATTTACTTCCTTTGCTTTAGGATTAGATGATTATCGTGAAATAGTTAATTCTGGAACGGGTTATAACTTTACTTCAGATGAGTTGTTAAGAGCTGGAGAAAGAATTTATAACCTTGAAAGGAAGTTTAATTTAGAAGCGGGAATTTCACCAGATGAAGACACACTTCCACCACGTTTTACTGAAGAACCGCTTCCCGATGGACCTCAAAAAGGAGAAGTATCTAGATTTGAAGAAATTTTACCTGAATATTATGAAATAAGGGGTTGGAATGAAGAAGGTTATCTTACTGATCAAAAAATTAACGAGTTAGGGCTGTAATATATATGTCAATTGAAGTTAAGTTCTATTCACTATTTAGATTAAACCTTAAAACTTCAGGGGTTAAATATGAGATTGATGAGCCAATAACCCTGAAAGAATTAATTAGTAAACTTGATAATGAATTTGATAATTATTTTAGCGAGAAGCTACTGGAGTCCGGGGAGATCAAACCCGGCTCCATTATTTTACTCAATGGGAAGAATATTTTGCATTTAAATGACTTAAATACTAAAATTAATGACGGGGATCAAATAACTTTATTTCCTCCCTCGGCAGGAGGTTAATGAAATGAAAGAATATTTAAAAAGACAAAAAGAACTCTTTACAGCCAAAGAAAATGATAAAATAGAGAATTTAAATGTAATGATCGGTGGAGTTGGAGGTCTGGGTACTCATCAGGCTCAACAGCTTCAGAGAATAGGTGTAAACAAAATATATCTTTATGATTATGATAAAATAGAAAAGTCTAATTTAAATAGACAGGTATTTTACGGACGCAGGAATTTAGGTGAATATAAGGTGGAGATTGCTAAAAACTACCTTCAAGATTTTAATTTGGATACTGAATTAATAACCTTTAAAGAGAAGATAAAACCTAATTTGGATATTCCGGAAGATGTTCACCTTGTTTTTGATGGTCTGGATAACTTTGAGTCAAGATATATATTAGAAGATTTAGCCGTAGAAAAGGGAATACCTTTTGTTCACGGAGGAACAAGTAGTTGGTATGGACAAGTGGTAGTAATTATTCCTGGAGAAACGTTACGGTTAAAGGATATTTTTGAAGGGGTAGAGGATAGAGAAAATACTCCTTCCGTTTTTTCACCGGTGGTTTCAACTATTGCAGCCTTGCAAGTAATTGAAGCATTAAAGGCTTATTTAAGGAAAGATGATTTTTTGGCTAATAAATTATTGTTAATAGATCTTATGAGTTATGAGATAGAAAAAGTAAATATTACAATAGACTAAATTTAAATGGTACTTTATTGGATAGGTAAAGTACCGTTTATTTATTAAAGTATTTGGAAAATGGAAGGAGGGAGAATAGAATGAATTTTATTAATGAAATAAGTAATTGGATAGATAAAAACAAAAAGGGTGAATATAATACAGAACCAAAAAAATGGAATAAATGGTGGATGCCCCTGGTGTCATTTATAGCTTTTTTATGGTTCGTAATTAGGGTAATTCCAAAACCCAGCAGAATTAGGTATCCTTGTCAAAGAGCGGCATTCCCCCTAGCTATGGGTTTTGTGGCTTGGTTTATAGGGATATTCGGGATGTCTTTTTCAATACATGCTCTTATTAAAAATATTAGAAATAAAAATTATTTATCGATAATAATATTATTATCGATTTTAATAATATCCTCTGGCTTTTATGTCTCTATTAACAATGATGAACCGGCCACAGCTAATAATAATAATCCATTAGGAAACCCTAAAGGTATTAACCCGGGTAGAGTTGTTTGGAATTATAATAGATCAGCCACAAGTTGGGATGGTGAAAGTAATTATTGGTGGGGTGAAAATAATACTGATTTGAGAGAAGTAAAGAAAATGTTTAATAATTCACTTTTAGAACTCACTGATACAGAAAGTATAAAAGAAGCCTGGGATAAGCTATTTATTGATTTTAATAAAAAGAGAAGAAAATTAGAGCGGGGTTATGGAAATGATGAGACGGTAGTAATAAAATTAAACTTAAATACACACAGCAATTATGGAGAAAAGAGTAATGAAATTGATACTTCTCCTCAGGCCGTGTATGCTTTAGTAGAAAGTTTAGTTGAAAACACGAAAGTTTCTCCTGAACATGTAGTTTTATATGATGCTTCTCGTCCATTGGGAAATATAATTTATGACTTAATCTATAATAAATATCCTGATGTGAAGTTTGTTGATAACCAAGGAGCAAATGGAAGAGAGAAAGTAGAGGTGGATGAAGAATCAAAAATATATTATCAAGGAATAGGATATAATAAATCAGATAAAATCCCCTTGGCTGTTACTAAGGCAGATTATTTAATAAATTTAGCTAATTTAAAAAAACACAGTTTGGCTGGAGTTACGTTAACTGCTAAAAATCATTTTGGTTCTATCTATAGTGAGGAATATGGTAGCTGGACTCCGAGACATTTGCATACTGGTGTAAATGCAAATAGAAAAGAAATGGGAACTGTTAATCCCCTTGTTAATTTAGTTGGACATCAGGAATTGGGTCAAAAGACCTTATTATATGTAGTCGATGGTTTATATGGGGGTATGAACCAACAATCCGTGGAACCTCATAGATGGCAGATGGCTCCTTTTAATGGTGATTGGTCTTCAAGTTTATTTATTTCCCAGGATCCAATAGCGATTGATTCAGTCGCATTTGATTTTTTAAAAACAGAAACTGATTTGCCACCTTATACTGATAATTATTTACATGAAGGTGCTCAAGCTGGTAATCCTCCCTCTGGTGTCAAATATGATCCAGAAAATAATGGGGAAGGTTTAGAAAGTTTAGGAGTTCATGAACATTGGAATAATCAAGAAGAAAAGTTATACAGTAAAAATATGGATTCTAGTAATGTTGGTATAGAATTAATAAAGTTAATAAATAATTAAAAAAAGGGCTTATAAACTTTATATAGCTTGAGAGTCCCTACTTGTAAATAATATATTTTAAATCTTTTCTTATCTATTAAATTTGTGATAAATCTTGCAACAGGTATAGCTATTTGATATTATTACTAATAGAATATAGAATGATAAAGGTGATATAATTGAAAATAGCTGTTATAGATGGACTGGGAGGTGGTCTAGGCTCTCAGATAGTAAATAGACTGAAAGAGAATCTCGACGATGATGTGGAGTTAATAGCCCTCGGCACGAATGCTGTGGCAACTACCAAAATGATTGAGAATGGTGCTGATTCAGGAGCTACTGGGGAGAATGCTATCAAGGTCAATGTAAAAAAGGTAGATCTAATTATAGGTCCATTGGGATTAATTATCCCAAATTCTATGAAAGGTGAGATTACAATTGCGATGGCCGATGCCATTTCGAATTGTAATGCAAAGAAAGTTATTATTGGAATGAAGCAGCCTCATGTAGATATGGTGGGATTAGTTGATAAATCTTTAAATGAATTAATTGATGAAGCTGTAGTGAAAATAAAGACTATTATTAGCAATTAAAATATATAATATATAATAAAATACATTTATTGTAGATCACGAAGGTCTTTTACTGTCTAAAAGGACAGGGCCTTCGTCTTTTATATTTTAGAGGGGGAATAGTAATAAAATGGACATAAAAAAAATTGTTTACACTTCGTTTTTTATAGCTTTAGGTATTGTTTTACCTATAATTTTTCATATAATTGGGGGGCCTAGTTTAGGTAGGGTCTTATTACCAATGCATCTACCAGTTTTAATTGGAGCAGCATATTTAGGTCCATTGGCTGGTTTAATAATGGGAGTTATTACACCACTATTGAGTTCTTTATTTACCGGAATGCCGCCGGTAATTCCCATGTTACCAATTATGATTGTTGAACTTGGTGTATACGGTTTACTCATGGGATATCTTTTCTTTAGATTAAAAATGAAAGTATACCTGTCGCTCTTAATTACAATGTTATTAGGGCGGGTTGCAGCTTCATTGGTTGTTTTAACTCTAGTTTTTGGCTTTGGTTACAATCAATTACCTGCAAATCCTATTCTGTATATTTATGGGACAGTTACCGCTGGTTTACCGGGTATTATTGGTCAGTTAATTATAGTTCCGATAGTTTTAAGATACATCAAAAAATACAATGAAAGTTCAAAAACAACTCTAAATACTGTAGATTAGTATAATAAATATAATAGATAAAAAGGAATTATACTAACCTCTATTTAATTAATAATATAATAACCAGACAATATATTTGACAGGAGGTTAAAATAATGCCTGCAAATTTACCACCCCAGTATTATGAAGCAGAAGAGGTATTTAGAAAAGCTAAGACTCCCGAAGAAAAAATAGCTGCTTTAAGAGAAATGCTTTCTATTATGCCTAAACACAAAGGAACAGAAAAATTACAGGCAGATTTAAAGAAGAGAATATCCAACTTGAAAAAGGAAAAAGAAAAAAAGAGTGAATCGAAAAGCACATATAATCCATATCTGATTGATAAGGAAGGTGCTGGTCAGGTTATATTATTAGGATATCCAAATGTAGGTAAATCGTCCCTGATTGATTCCTTAAGTAACGCTAAGGTAGAAGTGGCTAAATATCCATTTACTACTTCACTTCCTCTGGCCGGGATGGTAGCTTATGAAGATATTCAAATTCAGGTAATTGATACTCCACCTTTAGTTCCAGAAGATGTTCCAGGTCCGATGATAAGTGCTATTTTTCATGCAGATTATATTACTATTGTTATCGATTCCTCAGCTAAAAATTGTTTAGAGCAGTTATCTGAGATAATAGATTTCCTTAAAGAAAAACGATTAGTAAGGGATAAAATACCAGAAGATCAAAAAGGTTATCTTTTAAAAGATATATTGGTTATAGCTACGAAAGTTGACCTATCTGGAGTAGAAGAGAACCTTAAGGTGATAAAAGAGCTCTACCCTAAAATAGAAGTTTTTGAAATTTCTAATAAGACAGGAAAAAATATTGATAAAATTCCTTATAAATTATTTAAAAAATTAAATGTTATCAGAGTATATAGTAAGGCACCTGGAGAAGAACCGGACTATGACCGTCCCTTTATTTTGGACAAAGGGAGTACAGTTTTAGACTTTGCACAGATGGTCCATAAAGATATTGCCAAGAATTTGAAAAAAGCAAGAATCTGGGGCTCTGCTCGTTTTGATGGTCAACATGTTGCTAAAGAACATTTATTAGAAGATCAAGATGTAATTGAGCTTCACACCTAATATTAATAATTGAAGAGAAGGGAAGTAATTTATATTGGATGGCAAAAAATTAGCAATTGATGAACTTAATAATAGTGAATATAAGTTAATTGTTGTAAAAGAAGATGAAATTATGTACAAGAGTAAAGAAGAAAGTGTTAGTTCCATTGTGCATTTACTGGATAATAATCCAAAGCTATTAAAAAATTCAATAGTTGCTGATAAAGTTATAGGAAGAGCAGTGGCAATGGTGTGTGACTATGCTTCAGTAGAGTTTTGTTATGGTTCTATAATGAGTAGCGGTGCAGTAAAAGTTTTTGAGAAGTCAAATATTCCTTATAAAACAAAGAAAGAGGTAAAACAGATTAGGAACATTGATGATACAGATTTATGTCCTATTGAAAAATTAATTTTAGAAGTAGACAATAGCAGAAAAGGAATAGAGAAAATAAAAGAGTTTTTAAATAATAAAAAAGTTGGTGATTGATATGAGTAGTTATATAAAAACTTATCTTGTAGCTTTTATAATATTTATCGGTATTGATTTTATCTGGTTGGGCTTGGTAGCCCGCGACTTTTATAGAGATCAGATTGGTTTTATAATGAAAGATAATTTTAATATGGGTGTTGCAGTAATATTTTATTTAATATTTATAGTTGGTTTAGTTTTTTTTGTATTAAGTAAAGCAATTGCAATTGAGAGTTGGCAGTTTGCATTATTTGCGGGTATGTTTTATGGATTTATTACCTATGCTACCTATGATATTACCAATCTGTCTACATTAAAAGATTGGCCGACTTTATTGTCCATAGTAGATATAGCCTGGGGAACAGTTCTTTGTGGAGCTACATCTTATTTGACTTATATAATAGGTTTGAAATTAAATTTTTTTTAAAAAAAAGAAAGATTTTTCATTCAAATAATTAATATAATAAAAGTATTGTTAATTATTTTAGGAAAAAAGAGCAAAGAACCCACCCTTTTTTAAATGGGTGATGAATTTGCTCGGTTTTAATCTTTTGGTAATATTTCTGAAGAATCAGTTAAACACTATATTGAAAACCAAAAAGATAATTCAAGAGGTTGAAGCAGGTGTATGGATGCCCTTTAATCACAAAATTAAAGTTAAAGTTGACTTTATGGGGGTGGAAACAGATATTCAGTATTTGGCCAACATCAAGGAGATTAATGTGGAGTTGGATTCTACGGTTCATCGAAAAATTAAAGATCAACTCGCTCTAAATGCGCCTCATAAATACGGAAATGACAGCTTGGAACAAGCAGAGCAT
>JAWOEZ010000031.1:0-3227 GCA_046482435.1 Halanaerobiales bacterium | reverse complement strand
TTAATAACTGAATAGTTAAAAGAGTATATGAAAACAAAGTAAAGAGCACATATTAAAGGATTACACCTTTAAGAGATGTGCTCTTTTTCTATTAATTTATCTAGTCATATGGTTTGGTTCAGTATTATCTCCCCTTTGATTTAATTACATATTCATAAGAGGAATAATAATACCACCATCAACCATATCTCTTATTTTCATAGAGTATATCATATATTTACTGTGGTATAAAGACAAAGATAGAAAGTGAAATATAATAGAAATACTATAAACCAATAACAAAAAAGGGATAAGAGGAGTTAAACATTAATTAGATTAAAATAATATCTATTTTTAAAAAGGGTATCTGGGTATTTTAATTAATAATATATAGTGGGATTAAAATAACAAGAAAACTGGAGGGATTAAAATATGTACCACATCGAAGCAATCAATAAGCAAAACAGAGCTAAAGCTTTAGAAGTATTACAGGAAGAATGGGGAGATACTACCCTTTTAGTTTCTAGAAATAAAGAACATGATATTCGTAAACTACCGGGTTTTATAGCTATAAAAGACCACAAAGTAGGGGGAATAGTAACTTATAAATTAGAAAATAATGACATTGAAATAATAACTCTTAATGCCTTTAAAGAAAATGAAGGAATAGGAACAAGTTTACTAGAAACTGTGATAGAGAAAGGGAAGGAACTGGGGTGTGATCGGGTCTGGTTAATTACAACCAATGATAATGTTAATGCGATGCGGTTTTATCAGTTAAAAGGTTTTGATATGGTCGCATTTCACGAAGATGCTGTTAATAAAGCACGAGAATTAAAACCGGAGATCCCTGAAATAGGTTATCACGGAATAAAAGTAGAACATGAAATAGAGTTTGAATATCCATTATAATTGTAATCAAACCTCCATCCGTTGGTTAAAATAATTAAATGGATGGAGGTTATCTTTTAAAAAGAAGTATAAAGTTTTTTTGTTTATAAGTTATTAGTTAGAAAAGTGTCTATAAACTATATATAAAAAGAAAGCTAAAGAGGGAAGAAATTATGAAAATAAAAAAAGATAAAAACATAAAAAAATTTAGTTATTATGGATTTTTTAAAAACCTAAAATTCTTTGAACCATTCTTATATATCTTTTTTCTAAATATAGGTTTTTCATATTTCCAGATTGGTAGTTTAATTTCTATCAGAGAAATTACTAAAAATATATTTGAAGTGCCTTCTGGAATATATGCTGATAACTACGGACGCAAAACCAGCCTGCAAATTTGTTTTGTTTCTTATATCATTTCCTTTATCATCTTTTACTTAGGTAATATATATCTAACGATGGCTTTTGCGATGATCTTATTTGGAATCGGTGAAGCCTTTAGAAGTGGGACCCATAAAGCAATCATTTTTAATTATTTAGATGTTCATAATATTGCCGATATGAAAACAGAAGTATATGGAAGAACTAAATCTTATTCCCTTATTGGAGCATCAATTTCTGCAGTAATTGGCGGCTTTATTGTATTTGTTAGAAGTAATTACAGATTAATATTTTTGTTTTCTATAATTCCTTATATAATTGATTTTATTTTAATTTCAACTTATCCAGATTATTTAAACGGAGAAATTAATAAAAAAGCTGGTATTAAGGAATTTATTATGTCAGGAGTAGAGAGTGTAAAAAATCTATTTACTATTTTAACTGATTTAAGAAAAGGTATTATAAACTCCGGTATTTATGACGGATATTTTAAAGTTTTAAAAGATTATTTACAACCTATCTTAAAGGCAGAAATTATGGCAGTACCGTTTTTATCATATATATCCAGTCAGGAAAAAAGACTTTCAATCCTGCTTGGCTTTTCCTATGCTATTATAAATTTAATAAGTTCATTTGCTAGCCGGAATGCATATAAAGCAAAAAATATTTTTAAAAGAACCAACAAAAGTTTGAATATCATCTATTTAATAACAATAGTTATACTTGGATTTATTGCAGCTACAATTAATAGTGGGCTTTCTTATTTAGTTATTATCTTATTTTTAATCTTCTATGTGATTCGGACTATCAGACGTCCTATTATGCTTGATTATATCGGTGGCATAATTAAAGAAAAGGAAAGGGCTACCATGTTATCTATAGAATCTCAGTTTAGAACCATATTTATAATAGTAGTTGCACCGGTCATGGGATATATTGCAGATCTCTGGGGTCTAAAAGTTATATTCTTTACTGCTTCCTTAAGTATGTTTGTAATTTTATTTTTAACCCGACTTTCTTCAATTAAAGATAGTGGAAGCTGATCTATAATAAAATCAAGAGACCAATATTTTAAAAGCATAATAAAAATAAATTTTTGTTTCTAAAAGGAGGCCAATAATGTTTATTGACTTAACACTGGAAATAACACCTGAGATTAGAGCCAAAGCCCAACAAAATCAAGATAGAACTATAGGTGGTCACTTAGGGACACATTTTGATGTAATGGATAAAAAATTTCCCCTAGAATATCTAGAACGAGACGGTATAGTTTTTGATGTTTCTTCAATAAAAAACCGTGATATTAAAATAAATGATATAAAGCTTGAAAAAGTAAAAACTGACATGTTCGTCGCTTTTTACACGAATTTTATAGAAGAAATAGGTTACGGGGAAAAGAAATATTTTTAAAACCATCCTCAGTTATCAAAAGATCTTATATATGCCTTATTAGAAAAAGATATATCAATAATCGGGATAGACTTTACCGGTATTCGTAGAAAAGAGGAACATACCATGATGGATGAGTATTGTGCTGAAGAAGATGTCTTTATAGTTGAAAACTCATGTAATCTCAAAGAAGTACTAAAAGACAAAAGCTCAGCTGAATTCACTGCTCATACCTATCCTGTTAAATATACAGGAAGGTCTGGTTTACCCTGCCGTGTTGTAGCAGAGATATAATAAATAACGAAAATAATTTAAAACATAACTCCTTTTGCAATTTGCATGAATAATTAAAATAAGATAGTATTAATACATAGCAAATAATACAGCTACGAATAATAGAGGGTGTTTAAAACAATGAATTTTAGTCTAAACCAATTTTTAATCTCAGTTTCGTTTGTTTTAGATTTTATTGAGATAGATATTTTAGATGATATAACCAATCATGGGAAACGTGTAGGGTATGTTGCTTTAAAAATCGGTGAGGAATTAGATTTAACCAAAAATGAAAAATTCAATTTACTGGCTTT